>JAAZGT010000108.1 GCA_012511095.1 Alcaligenaceae bacterium | reverse complement strand
TCAGGATAACCACGCACCTCATCGCGTTTCGCACTGAGGTGTTGAGTTAGACGCCACAATGGACGAATTAAAAAGTCATATGGGATCTCGACTGACTCATCGGCGAGATTTTCAGCAGTCACTAATTCATCATCAAACATAGAGAGTCGGAGATTCTCTTTAACCTGAATAGACTCTGTTTTGCTCTCAGTATGGATGATCTCACCCGTTGCGAGATTGGCCACAATGTATAAAGAGACACATGGCTTAGTTTCACCTGCATTGAGGGAAAAAGCATCAATCAGGTTTTGTCCCTGCATGGTGATTTTTTTACCAGGTAAGTAAATCGTTGACATGCGTTTACGGGCCGCTAAATCGAGTTCAGAGCCCTTGCTAACCACAAGAGCAGGAGCGGCAATGTGCACACCAAACTGATAGGTGTCGCCCTCTAAATGCTTAACAGAAAAGGCATCATCAATTTCAGTGGTATCGTCATTATCAATGGAGTATGCCTCAACCTCTGCTAACGGCAAAGAAGGAATTTTAGGCAGTGGTAATTCGGGCGTATCGTAGCCCTTAGGGAAGTGCTTTTCTAAAAAACCAGCCAGCGTAATATCTAGCTCATTTTTATAAACACCCAGCTTAAGGAGCATCTCCTTAATATTCATACCGGTGCGAGAAAGGGCGCTTTCAAAGGCCTTCCACTGCATGGTGTTTTTATTAGGCTCGGTTAAAAAGCGTTTGGTTTCAGCCTGCATCTCCTCAGGAATTTCAAAATTAACTAAGGACTCAACCCACTTGTCTTGTTGCTCTTCTTGTAGGCGCTTTTTCTCAATCGCTGCTAAAGCTGCTTCTAAAATCTCAGGAGGAGCCGCTCTGTATTGACCTTTACCACGGCGGTGAAAGTACACCGGTGAAGCGTGCAGTTGGAGCAAAAGGGCTAGCTTTTCGATGATATTTGGCTCGTGGCCATAGTATTCGGCCGCTAGTTCTTCAGCTCTAAAGTCCTCTTTGGGGGCAAATTCCCATAAAAAGCTCGCGTCTATTTCCTCGGCTTGCTTTTCTGCGGTGGGTAGAAGCTCGGTCAAAGGGCAAGGCGCTTTGTCAAATTCAAAAATGACATTATTGCGTCTGACTCTACTGCGTTTGCCGGTGCTTAATTCGATCTGATAATTTGCTTCAGTTTCTGATAACACGCGGGCAACTCTAAATTGACCACCTTCTTCAAAAATAACATTCATTGTTTTATAACTCTGTAGGACTTTGTAGCTCGTTAAACTTCATTAAAAATAAGATATTACTCTAGGGCTTAAGCCATTTCGGCAAAGCGCAAGATATCATCGATATAGTCGCTAAAGCAGCTAAAACTATGATCGATACCTGGTACCACTACTTGTTTAGCGCCTTCATAACGCTTAGTCATTTCTTGCCAATCTAACACCTCATCCCTATCACCCGCCAGTAAAAAATAACGCTCAGGCGTGATATGAGGCTGAAATAGCTTTTGTAACTCATAAAGGTCAGATAGCTTAAACTCAAACGGTCTATTGTCATGAAAATAGGTCAGATGACCTAATTGAGTCGAAAGGTCGCGGGTGGCATAAATCGCAGGATTAATAACCACGGCACGGCAATCATGATGCTCCGCTAAGTAAGTCGCATAATAGCCGCCTAGAGATGAGCCAATAATGGTTAATGGTCGATTTAGGTCGCGATGCTTGGCGATGATTTCATTGCATTCCTTAATCGCTTGCTCCGGTGATGGGGGGAGCTGTGGCATAAAAAAGCGCTCAGCTAAACCACGCTCAGCCATGGCTTGTGCCATTAGCTGTGCCTTCATCGATTGTGGAGAGGAACGAAATCCATGTAAATATAAAATCATCGTCTTAAGCGTATTTTTTATTTAAGTTTGAGATTAGTTTATTGTGGAAACCACCAAAACCGCCATTGCTCATAATGACAATATGATCACCGGGTTGTGCTACCTTGGTTGCAGCTTGTAACAGTTGCTCTAAGTCATCGTGAACTTGAGTGGGCTGTGGCATATCCGCAAAAACACCCTCAGCATCCCATTGAATACTGTGTTTGCCTTGAGTTTCGTTATAACAAAATACCACATCCGCTAATTTTAAAGACTCGGGTAGACGTGCTGACATGGTGCCTAATTTCATAGTGTTGGAGCGTGGCTCTAAAATCGCCACAATACGCGCATCGCCCACCTGTTTGCGTAGACCTGATAGGGTGGTGCTAATGGCTGTTGGGTGGTGTGCAAAGTCATCGTAGACCGCGATGTTATTTATGGTGTCACGTAATTCCATGCGGCGTTTGATGCCCTCAAAGCTTTGTAGAGCCTCACACGCCACCGATGGCTTAACACCAATATGTTCAGCTGCACTAATAGCTGCCAGCGCATTAGCGACGTTATGCACGCCAATCAATGACCACTGCACCTCACCAACCTCTTGACCGTGAAGTGAAACGGCAAAATGACTACCAGACTCCTCAATAAGACGGTAATCCCAACTGCTATCCTTTGATACAGTCGTAGAACCATTGCCTAATCGAGTTTGCTCAGTCCAACAACCCAGCTCGATCACCTCTTGTAATGCGTTTTCGGCGGCAGGGTAAATCACACGACCAGTTTGCGGAACAATGCGCACTAAATGGTGAAATTGTCTTTGAATATCCGCTAGATTATCAAAAATATCTGCATGATCAAACTCTAAGTTATTAAGAATGGCCGTGCGCGGGCGGTAATGTACGAACTTTGAGCGCTTATCAAAAAATGCCGTGTCGTATTCATCAGCTTCAATCACGAAATACTTTTTGTTTTTATCAAAACGCGCTGAAATACCAAAGTTATCAGCAATGCCGCCAATTAAAAAGTTAGGCTCTAAGCCAGCGAATTGTAAGATCCAAGCCAACATAGAAGAGGTAGTGGTTTTACCATGAGTACCGGCCACGGCTAACACATGTTGGCCGCGCAACACCTGCTCACCCAACCATTGTGGGCCTGAGGTGTATGGTAGGTCGCGATTTAAAATTTCCTCCATTAAAGGATTACCGCGAGTTACCACGTTACCAATAATAAATAGATCGGGTTTAAGCTCGATCTGCTCGGCATCGTAGCCCTCAATCAGCTCAATACCTTGTTCCTCTAATTGGGTGCTCATTGGTGGATAAACCGCCACATCACAACCCGTTACTTTATGACCAGCGGCGCGTGCAATAAGAGCTAATCCGCCCATAAAGGTGCCACAAATACCTAGAATATGAATATGCATTTATTTTTCTCCTGCGGGCTACTATTTTAAGCATTTTATTAAGTCTACCGCTATGCTCGCACTATTATGGCTAAAATCAGCTTGTTAATTAACTCCTCATGGGCGCTAATGGTTATTTTTAAGAAAAGAGATTTTTTAAAAAAACAAAAGTTATTAGACAAACTAAAAGATTGGATTGGCAAAATTGTTTCTCTATCTTTAGTTGCTACTACAGTCGCCTTAATAGGTTCTACCGAACCTGGGCAAGTTGCTTTTGCGCAATCTAAAAATGATTTAAAACTTCAAGCGATATCTTTAGATGATATTAATGCTGAGAGTTTGGAGCATTTACTGACGACTCCTTTACGCGATTTAGCGGGTAATACGCATCGTATCAGTGATTATGGCGATAAGGTGGTGGTGCTTAATTTTTGGGCGAGTTGGTGCCCACCATGTATTGAAGAAATGCCAGATCTACAACAAATCGATAATGATTTCGACAAGGTTCAGGTCATTGGTTATGGTGTGGACATAGAGCAAAATATTCGTCGTTTTTTAAATAAGGTGACTGTCGACTTTCCTATTTTTATCGGCGAGCCCACGGCCATTCGGATGATGCGCCAGTTAGGTAATCCATCGGGTGGATTGCCTTTTACTTTGATATTTACGCCTGATACTCAGCTTGCTTATAAAATCATTGGTCAAGTTAATATTGAGGAGTTAAGAAAGAAATTAGCTAAGCTAGGATCTTAGCTATCTTTATTTATGAACGTGTTTTCTACTAAAATGGTAGAATTTAATAGACAAAAGTAGCCTTTTAACGTTAAATTAACAGGTTGTCAGAATTTAAAACGGCGTTATGCGAATTTTAATCATTAACGGACCTAACCTAAATATGTTAGGCTTGCGTGAACCCGAGGTGTATGGCGTTCAGACCCTTGCAGATATAGAGTCTGAGGTGCAGCGTTTGGCGACTGAGCTAGAGCTTAGCGTTGAGTGCATGCAAAGCAATTTCGAGGGCGAGTTAGTTAGTCGCATTCAGCAGGCGCGTGGGCAGTTTGATGGCATAATTATTAACGCCGGTGCATATACCCACACGAGTGTTGCGATACGCGATGCGTTTGCTGCGGCAGAGGTGCCTTTTATCGAAGTACATTTATCCAATGTACACGCAAGAGAGCCATTTAGGCATCAATCCTATCTATCAGATAAAGCAATTGGTGTGATTTGTGGATTAGGTGCCTTCGTTTATGAGTCAGCATTACGGTTTTTTGCACAAACAAAAAGAACTTAAAATTAAGGATTACGGGATAACCTTATGGATCTTAGAAAATTAAAAACACTTATTGACCTGGTTGCCGAATCAGAAATTTCCGAACTCGAAATTACTGAGGGCGACGGCAAGGTTAAAATTGTTAAGTCAAAGCCACAAGCTGAGACCACAACAGTTTATTCGCCAATGACGATGCCACCAGCTATGTACCCTGGTGCCATGCAGGCCCCTCAAGCACCTGTTGCAGCACCAGCGGCTGCAGGCGCAGCAGAGGCAGAAGCCGCTCCCGCCCAAGAAGAGGGTTATGTGGTTAAGGCGCCTATGGTGGGTACTTTCTATCGCGCTCCAAGTCCTAACTCGCCAGCCTTTGTTGAGGTTGGCAAAAATGTTAACGAGGGCGATACCCTGTGCATTATTGAAGCAATGAAGCTATTAAACGAAATCGAGGCAGATGTCACTGGTGTAGTGAAAAAAATCCTCGTTGAAAATGGCGAGCCGGTTGAATTTGGTCAGCCGTTATTCGTTATTGGTTAATTGCCTCATCGCTCAATAAACGGTTAAATTATGTTTGAAAAAGTACTTATTGCCAACCGCGGCGAAATTGCGCTGAGAATTCAGCGTGCTTGTCGTGAGTTAGGTATTAAAACAGTGGTCGTACACTCAGAAGCTGACCGTGAAGCCAAGTATGTTCGCTTAGCTGATGAGTCAGTGTGTATTGGCCCAGCGCCAGCTCAGCAAAGCTATTTGCATATGCCTGCCATTATCGCAGCGGCTGAGGTGACCGACGCCGAGGCCATTCACCCAGGCTATGGTTTCTTAGCAGAAAATGCCGACTTTGCTCAACGTGTTGAGAAAAGCGGCTTTGTCTTTATTGGTCCACGTCCAGAGTCTATTGTTACCATGGGCGACAAGGTCAGTGCTAAGCAAGCAATGATTAAAGCCGGTGTGCCAGTGGTACCAGGCTCCGAGGGTGCCTTAGGTGATGATCCACAAGAGATTCTCGAGATTGCTCGTCGTGTTGGTTTGCCAGTAATTATTAAGGCAGCAGGCGGCGGCGGTGGTCGTGGTATGCGTGTTGTTAACAACGAGTCCGAGTTAGTTAATGCCGTACAAATGACTCGTGCCGAGGCCAAGGTAGCTTTCGGTAACCCCGAGGTTTACATGGAAAAGTACCTCGAGAAGCCACGTCATATCGAGATTCAAATCTTAGCCGATGGCGAGGGCCAAGCGGTTTGGTTAGGTGAGCGTGACTGTTCATTACAGCGTCGTCACCAAAAGATCATCGAGGAAGCGCCAGCTCCAGGCATTGAACGCGAGCTAATCAGAAAAATTGCTGAGCGTTGTGCTGAGGCATGTCGCCAAATGCGCTATCGTGGTGCAGGTACCTTTGAGTTCTTATACGAAAACGGTGAGTTCTACTTTATTGAAATGAACACACGTATTCAGGTAGAGCACACAATTACCGAGTGTATTACTGGTATCGATTTGGTACAAGAGCAAATTAAAATTGCAGCAGGTGTGCCATTTACCCTTAAGCAAGAGGACATTCAGTTCAAGGGTCATGCCATTGAGTGTCGTATTAACGCCGAGGATCCATATACTTTCATGCCGTCACCTGGTCTAGTCACTAAGTGGCATACACCTGGTGGTATGGGTGTGCGTACTGATTCTCATGTGTTCTCAGGCTATCGTGTACCGCCACACTATGATTCCATGATCGGTAAAATCATTACTTATGGTCAGGATCGTAAGCAAGCCATTGCACGTATGGACATTGCCTTATCCGAAATGATTGTTGAGGGTATTAGTACCAATATCCCACTGCATCGTGAGTTATTAAACGATCCGGGCTTTATTAAAGGTGGTATTGATATTCACTACTTAGAGAAAAAGCTAGCTGCTCGTAGCAAAAAAGCAGATAAGTAATCTCTAGTAGACACTTGATTATCAACCTTCGGGTGGTGAAGCCGGGCATAGACTCGGCTTCTTGTTTTATAGATAAAATTTGTGAGGCGCAGTATGCGTGAATTAGTCATTCATTGTGATGAGGGAATCGCCGAAGATATTTCTGATTTCCTATTAGACCGTGGGGCCTTATCGGTATCTGTTGAAGATGCTGATCGTGATACCGATGCCGAGGTTCCGCTTTATGGCGAACCCGGCATGGAGCTTTTGGCTCATGCTTGGCAACGAAACCATGTAATCGCTTTGCTAGATGACGAAACCAATACTGAGACCTTATTGCTCTCTTTAGCCGTTGAGTTTGGTGAAGATGAGTATATCGTCTCGAGCCTTACTGAGGTCGAGGACAAGGACTGGGTGCGTGTCACTCAAACTCAATTTGATCCAATGAAGCTAGGTGATCGTATTTGGATTGTACCTAGCTGGCATATGACCAGTCATGATGTCTTACAAATTCGCCAAAACCCTGACAACCTAGTCATTCAGTTAGACCCAGGCATGGCCTTTGGTACAGGTTCTCATGCCACTACGCGCCTGTGTGCTGAGTGGTTAGAGCAACACCCACTTAAGGGTAAGTCGGTCCTAGACTATGGTTGCGGTTCAGGCATTTTATCGATTATTGCTTCCAAATTAAATGCCGCAGAGGTTGTGGGTATTGATATCGACTCTCAATCCGTTGACACTGCTCGTAACAACGCTTTAATCAATCATTGTCAGGCTTATTATGGTCTACCAGATGAGTTGCCCGAGGGTCGCTTTGATGTGGTGGTAGCCAATATTCTTGCCAACCCACTAAAGGCCCTTGCGCCTTTATTATGCAATCGTGTGCGTCCAGGTGGTTCATTGGTCTTATCGGGTATTCTCGAGGGTCAATACGAGCAAATGATTGATTTCTATAGACCATGGATTCATCTTGATGTTTGGCAAGCTGATGAGGGGTGGGTTTGTCTACATGGCACGATCGAAGCCGAAAAATCAGAGGCCTAGCTAATTAACAAGCACTGCCACTACGAGTGATGATGAAGTGCCAGTTATTTACTGTTTATGAAGACCTGTTGCCCAAGCTGTGAAACCATTTTAAGTGTCACGCCGTCACAATTAAAAGCACGTGGGGGTAGAGTGCGCTGTGGCGTTTGTCATGAGGTATTTAATGCCTTAGATAATACCTTAGATGGTTCGGTTAAGCATCTGAGGGAGCAACGAGGGCAGCGTGACAGCTATCGTCACCCTAATCGTCATGAGCCTATGTATGATGTTCATGGGGCTCAACCATACGATGACGGACATTATTATGACGAGCGTTATGATGACCGTCTTTATCAAGATGAGCCTTTTGTTGAAGGCTCGAATTACGACGATGACCGTATTGTTCATGACTATGATGACGACTACTATCAAGATAGTCGCTCAAGAGCTCGAGGTGGTCTTTTTGGTGTCGTCATCGTTTTTGTGTTGATGGTTGCTTTGGTATTACAGGGGGCGGTGGTTTTTCGTAATCAATTGGCGCATTACTTCCCATCAACTCGATTCGCCTTGATGCAATTGTGCTCTGTAGCAAAGTGTGAAGTAGGTGGCACTCGTTCGATAGCACAATTTAATTTAGACGATATTTCGCTCGATGTACGCAGCGATGTGCCAGCGACTAATGCACAAACAGCGCTTATATTACAAGCTAAATTGATTAATAAAGAAAATAGACCCGGTGTATGGCCATCACTAGTTTTAAGCTTAAAGGATGCGCGTGGTCAAGTTGATAGGCAACGTATAATCTCTCCCAACGAATACCTTGTCTCCGAGCTCAAAATGCAGCCCATGGCACCATTGTCAGAGTATCAAATACGATTGCATTTAAGCTTAGCAGGTGCAGTGGCCACGGGATACGAATTAAAACCTTATTACGAAGAGTAATTTTTATGTCAGAAAAATCCAATGAAGTATTGATTTGCGGTTCCTTAGCTTTCGATACCATTACCCGCTTTGAGGGTCATTTTAAAGATCATATTTTGCCAGACACGATTCATAGCTTGAGCGTGTCTTTTTTAGTGCCTAATATGCGCAAAGAATTTGGTGGTTGTGCCGGTAATATTGCCTATAACCTGAAGCTTTTAGGCGGTTCTCCAATTCCCGTAGCAGCGGTTGGTAAGGATTTTGGTGATTATCAGCAACATTTCCAAAAGCTCGGTATTGAGCAGCGTGGTATTGCAGTGTTAGATGATGTCTTTACTGCACAATGTCATATTACTACTGACTTATCAGGCAACCAAATTAGTGCTTTTCACCCAGGTGCAATGAGTTTTGCTGCTGACAATGATATTAGCAACGAGAAAGCAGTTTGGGCCATTGTGGCGCCTGATGCTAAAGATGCTATGTTTAAGCATGCTGACCGTTTACAAGCAGCGGGAATCCCATTTGTTTTTGACTTGGGCCAGGCGATGCCATTATTTGATGGTGATGATTTAATCGAAATGATTAAAATGGCTCGTGTCTTAACTGCTAATGACTATGAAATGGCAGTGATTGAGCAAAGAACGGGTAAAAAGGTTGAAGAGCTTGCAGCATCTTTAGAAGCGGTAATCGTTACGCTAGGCGCTGAGGGCTCGGTTCTTTATCATCAAGGTCAGAAGATTGAGATTAAAGCGGTACCCGCAGTTAAGGTAGAGGATCCTACGGGTTGCGGTGACTCCCATCGTGCCGGGGTGTTATATGGCCTGTCATCGGGCTGGTCATGGGAAGATAGTGCACGCCTAGGTAATGTGATGGGCTCTATCAAAATCGCCTCAGGTGGTCCACAAAACCACGCACCTAGTTTAGATGAGATTAAGC
>JAAZGT010000107.1 GCA_012511095.1 Alcaligenaceae bacterium | reverse complement strand
GCTCGTCTCTTAGGTGAGGGCTTCTGGAAAGGCGGTGATAGAGGTGTAATTGACGGCTTTATCATTAATGGTAGTACCAAGGTGATTAGCTTAGTTGCTGCAATGAGTCGCAAGGTTCAATCTGGTTACGTATACCATTACGCCTTCTCGATGTTAGTAGGTATTATTGTTTTAATCTCTTTCTTTGTATTGGTGCGATAAGATGACAACATTTCCTTGGCTTTCCTTATCGATTTTTGTACCAATTATTGCTGGTATCTTTGTACTCGTCTTCGGTCGTGACGAACGAGCCGAGTACACCAAGCAAATGGCATTGGTTGGTGCAATCGTCAGCTTTTTAGTCACCTTGCCGCTCATTATCGGCTTTGACCCTAGCACTGCAGATATGCAGTTCGTGGAAAATGTGCGTTGGATTTCAGCCTTTACAGCACATTATCATTTAGGTGTAGACGGTATTTCAGTATGGTTCGTTCTACTAACGGCATTTATCACGATTATTGTGGTGATTGCGGGCTGGAAGGTAATTACTGACCGTGTAGCACAATACATGGCGTCATTCCTGATTCTTTCAGGCATGATGGTCGGTGTATTCGCTGCCTTAGATGGCTTATTGTTCTACGTATTCTTCGAGGCGACTCTAATCCCGATGTACATCATTATTGGTGTATGGGGTGGTCCTAATCGAGTTTTCGCAGCCTTTAAGTTCTTCTTATATACCTTATTAGGTTCACTATTAACCTTAGTTGCCTTTATCTATATGTACCTACAAGCAGGTACTTTCGATATCGCTGCATGGCATGCGATGCCACTGACTATGAATGAGCAATTGTTCATCTTCTTTGCGCTCTTTGCTGCCTTTGCTGTGAAAGTACCAATGTGGCCTGTACATACGTGGTTACCTGATGCGCACGTTGAGGCGCCTACTGGTGGTTCAATCGTATTAGCAGCCATCATGCTTAAATTAGGTGCTTACGGTTTCTTGCGCTTCTCTTTACCGATTGCGCCAGATGCTTCACAAGAAATGGCATGGCTAATGGTTGTACTAGCGCTTATCGCTATTATCTACATTGGTTTAGTTGCCATTGTTCAAGACGATATGAAGAAGCTGGTTGCTTATTCATCGGTAGCTCACATGGGCTTCGTTGTTTTAGGTACTTTCTTATTGACAGACACTGGCCTTGAGGGTGCGATCGTTCAAATGATCTCTCACGGTTTCGTATCAGGCGCTATGTTTATGTGTATTGGTGTGTTATATGACCGCTTACACAGCCGCGAAATCGCCGACTACGGTGGTGTGGTTAAAGTAATGCCTAAATTCGTGACCTTCTTTGTATTGTTCTCAATGGCCAACAGTGGTTTACCTGCAACTTCAGGTTTCGTGGGTGAGTTCTACGTAATTATTGGTGCCATTGACTTCAACTTCTGGGTTGGTTTATTAACGGCAACTTCGTTAATCTTAAGTGCCTCTTATTCACTATGGATGCTTAAACGTGTAGCTTACGGTCCTGTGACAAATCCTAAGGTATCAGAAATGCTCGACTTAGACGGTCGTGAGTTCTTGGTCTTAGGCCTGTTTGCAATCTTCGTGTTGTATATGGGTATTCATCCGAAACCATTTACTGATGTGATGCATGTATCAGTTCAGCATTTAGTTGAACAGGTTGCACAATCCAAACTGTAGGTTAGAACAATGATAGAAAATCAATTTAATTTCGTCATGGCTCTGCCAGAGATTCTTTTAACTCTTCTGGCAATGGCTGTGTTGCTGCTTGATGCCTTTGCACGTAGTAAGGACAGCGTGCTGTCCTACTTCGGCAGTTTGGTGTCGTTGCTGTTGGTATTAGTTGTGGTGCTGTTCCAGTGGAACTCAGGTGTTGCAGGTACTACCTTCCATCAAATGTACGTTGCTGATTCACTCGGCCACTTCTTAAAAGTCGGTTCAATTATTGCCGTCTTAGTGACCTTAATCTACAGCCGTCAATACTTAGTTGACCGTAATATGGTTAAAGGTGGTGAGTTTTATGCCTTGACCTTATTCTGTTTATTAGGTCAGTTCGTAATGATCTCAGCATCTAGCACCTTAACTATTTACTTAGGTCTAGAGCTCATGTCATTATCGTTATATGCTTTAGTGGCCTTACGTCGCGACTCTCTCGACAGTGCTGAAGCAGCCATGAAGTACTTCATTCTTGGTTCATTAGCCTCGGGTATTATGTTGTACGGTATTTCACTACTATACGGTGCAACTGGCGAAATCCACTTAGCTTCTATGATGCAGATCATTCAGAGCGGTGATGCTCAGCTATCTGTATTATTGCTTGGCTTAGTGTTTGTTGTAGCTGGTTTAGCATTCAAATTAGGTGCGGCTCCGTTCCACATGTGGGTACCTGACGTTTACCAAGGTGCACCAACCGCTGTTGCTTTAACTATTGGTTCAGCGCCTAAGTTAGCAGCTATTGCTATTACTTTACGCCTCTTAGTTGAGGGTCTAAATGATGTTGCGATTAGCTGGCAGCCTATGTTGATCATCATGGCTGTACTGTCTTTAGCAATCGGTAATATCACCGCTTTAATGCAGACTAACTTTAAGCGTCTATTAGGTTACTCGACCATTTCTCATATTGGTTTTGTACTATTAGGCCTATTGTCTGGTGTTGATGCTAATGGTCAAGTAAGCAGTGGTGCTTATGCGACTTCGCTGTTTTACATTGTGACTTATGTATTAACCACTTTAGCAAGCTTCGGCATTATCTTAGTGTTAAGCCGTGCTGGTTTTGAATCCGAGGAAATCTCTGACTTCAAGGGGCTTAACCGCCGTAGTCCTTGGTTAGCTTTTGGTGTGTTAATCCTAATGTTCTCATTAGCTGGTATTCCGCCATTAGTTGGTTTCTACGCTAAGTTAGCAGTTTTACAAGCAACCATTAATGCGGGTCATATTTGGTTAGCTGTAGCTGCGGTGTTATTCTCAGTGATTGGTGCTTTCTACTATCTGCGTGTTGTTAAGGTCATGTACTTTGACGAGCCTGCAGCTGATGCACCTGCGTTAAGCGCGCCAATGAGCTTCCGCGAGGGTATCTTATCTGTTAATAATTTATTAATTATTGGCTTAGGTATCTTACCTGGTGGTCTAATGGCACTTTGCGTACAAATCATCGACGCATCATTAAAGTTCTAAGTCCTTAACCGTTTAGTGCTTTACAGAAAAATATCGGCCTCATTTGAGGCCGATATTTTTATTTGTAGATAGGAAATTG
>JAAZGT010000106.1 GCA_012511095.1 Alcaligenaceae bacterium | reverse complement strand
TTGAAAGACACCATGCTAATGCATGCTCGCGGCCACCGCCACCAATCACTAAAATATTCATAAGGATTTTGTTAAAACTTTTTAAGATTAAATTATTAATTACTCAACTGCTTCTTCTTCGTCGAATACAGCGTTGGTGTAGACCTTTTGTACGTCGTCTAAGTCTTCAAGCATATCGATGATGTTTTGCATCGTTGTAGCCTCATCACCGCTTAGCTCGATCTCATTTTGAGGGCGCATAATAATTTCTGCTACCTCTGGCTCAAGACCTGCTGCCTTGAAAGCATCGCGTACTTGGGCGAAATCAGTTGGTGCAGAAATTACCTCGGTTAAACCGTCTTCGTCGGTTTCAATGTCTTCGGCGCCAGCCTCTAGTGCAACCTCCATAATTTGCTCTTCATCAACATCGGGGGCAAAAAGAAATTGACCCACATGATCGAACATAAAGGTGACCGAGCCATCGGTACCGAGGTTGCCGCCGTTTTTAGTTAGGGCGTGGCGTACGTCAGCCACTGTACGAGTGCGGTTGTCGGTCATGCAGTCAACAATAACAGCTGCACCAGCAACACCATAACCCTCGTAGCGAGCGAATTCGTAATCGTCGCCATCGGCGGCACCCGCGCCACGCTGAATCGCACGATTAATATTGTCTTTAGGCATATTGCTCGCGGCTGCTTTGTCCATAGCTAAGCGTAAAGGCGGATTGGTCTCGGGGTCAGGGCCACCGGTACGCGCTGCAACCGTAATCTCACGAATGATTTTTGTCCAAATTTTGCCTCGTTTGGCGTCCTGGCGACCTTTGCGGTGCTGGATATTCGCCCATTTACTATGACCTGCCATAATGCTCTATTAATTAAAAAAGGTTAAACTGATGGAAATTTATTGTTAGTATTAATTTTAAGTATTTTATTGTGCTTTGATTTTACAATGATTAGCACATTACTTTTAAAATAACTAGGTATTATAGCCTTTTTTAAGAGGAAATTTTATGCTCGAGCCAATTGCCTTAGGACGTAATTCACAAACCGAGGTTGTATTACAACCAAAACTAGCCAACCGACACGGTTGCATTACGGGTGCTACTGGTACGGGTAAAACGGTGACCTTGCAGCTTATGGCCCAAGCTTTCTCTAATATCGGCACACCAGTTTTCTTAGCTGATGTCAAAGGCGACCTATCAGGTATTTCACAGGCAGCAGCGCTAAGTCCAGGCTTACAAAAGCGCCTAGATAAATTAGGTTTGCCTGAGCCTGAGTGGGGCGGTTGTCCTACGGTGTTTTGGGATGTTTTTGGGGAAAAAGGGCATCCAGTACGCGCCACCATTAGTGATATGGGTCCGTTATTATTGGCTCGTGTTATGAATCTCAATGACACCCAAACGGGCATTTTGAATATTTGCTTTAAACTAGCCGACGATGAGGGTCTATTGCTTTTGGACCTCAAAGATTTGCGCTCTATGTTGCAGTTTGTTGCTGATAATGCGCGCGATTTGCGTCCTACCTATGGCAATATTTCACCTGCTTCGGTGGGTGCGATTCAACGCTCATTATTAGAGCTTGAGGTACAGGGTGCGGACCAGTTTTTTGGTGAGCCCATGCTTGATATCTTTGATCTTATGCGCACCAATGCCCAAGGCAAGGGTATGGTCAATATCTTAGCGGCTGATAAATTAATGCAGTCACCTAGATTATATGGTGTCTTTTTATTATGGCTATTAGCAGAGTTATTTGATAACTTACCTGAGGTGGGCGACCCCGAACAGCCTAAATTTGTGTTCTTCTTTGATGAAGCGCATTTATTATTTGATAATGCGCCCAAAGCTTTATTAGAACGCATCGAGATGGTGGTTCGTTTAATCCGCTCTAAGGGGGTGGGGGTATATTTTATTACGCAAAACCCATTAGATATTCCCGAAACCGTA
>JAAZGT010000105.1 GCA_012511095.1 Alcaligenaceae bacterium | reverse complement strand
TAACGCTGTAGTGCAACCACTTGAGCTTGCAATAAAGCAAGTTCAGCTTCAATAGCAGCAGCTTCTTGTGGAGTAGACGCGTTTTTCAAGGTCTCTTGAGCTTTCTTACGAGACTCTTCAGCCTTGGCAGCATCTAATTCCTCGAGACGGACTGCAACATCTGCTAACACAGTAACAGCATAAGGTTGTACCTCTAAGATACCACCAGCTACGAAGACAACCTCTTGAGTACCATCTTCTTTAGTGATTCTTACAGTACCTGGACGAATACGGGTAATCAAAGGGGTGTGGCCAGGTAATACACCTAGCTCACCCGATTCACCCGGAAGCACGACCATTTTGACCGTGCCCGAGTACAATGACTGTTCCGCACTCACTACATCGAGTTTCAGAGCTGTCATGACAATTCCTTATTTAAGGGTTTTGGCTTTTTCGAAAGCTTCGTCAATCGAACCAACCATGTAGAATGCCTGCTCTGGTAAAGCGTCACACTCACCTTCTACAATCATCTTGAAGCCACGGATGGTTTCAGCTAGTGGAACATACTTACCAGGAGAACCTGTAAACACCTCAGCTACGTGGAACGGCTGCGATAAGAAACGTTGGATCTTACGAGCGCGTGCTACCACTAATTTATCTTCAGGTGCTAACTCATCCATACCAAGAATTGCAATAATATCGCGTAATTCTTTGTAGCGCTGTAGCGTACGCTGAACAGCCTGAGCTACGTTGTAGTGCTCTTCGCCTACAATGTGCGGGTCTAACTGACGGCTAGTAGAATCTAGAGGGTCAACCGCAGGATAAATACCTAAAGAAGCAATATCACGTGACAATACAACAGTAGAGTCTAAGTGCTGGAACGTGGTAGCAGGTGACGGGTCAGTCAAGTCATCCGCAGGTACGTATACTGCTTGAATAGAGGTAATAGAACCAGTCTTAGTTGAGGTAATACGCTCTTGTAGTACACCCATTTCCTCGGCTAGTGTCGGCTGATAACCTACCGCAGAAGGCATACGACCTAATAGTGCAGATACCTCAGTACCAGCTAAGGTATAACGGTAAATGTTATCTACGAAGAAAAGAATGTCACGACCTTGGTCGCGGAAACTCTCGGCCATGGTTAGACCAGTAAGAGCAACACGTAAACGGTTACCTGGTGGTTCGTTCATCTGACCGAACACCATTGCAACTTTATCTAGTACATTGGATTCTTCCATCTCGTAGTAGAAGTCGTTACCCTCACGAGTACGCTCACCTACACCCGCAAACACTGATAAACCAGAGTGTTGCTTCGCGATGTTGTTAATTAATTCCATCATGTTTACGGTTTTACCAACACCGGCACCACCGAACAGACCAACTTTACCACCCTTAGCGAAAGGACAGATTAAGTCAATAACCTTAATACCAGTTTCTAATAAGTCTACTGATGGAGATAACTCATCAAACTTTGGCGCTTCCTGGTGAATAGCACGCTTTTCTTCGTGCTCAATTGGACCAGCCTCATCAATTGGACGGCCTAAAACGTCCATAATGCGGCCTAAAGTACCATCACCAACTGGTACTTCAATACCAGCGTGCGTGCGCTCAACAGATAGACCACGACGTAAACCGTCGCTTGAGCCTAAAGCAATGGTACGAACAACACCGTCGCCCAATTGCTGCTGTACTTCTAACGTTAAGCCTGCTTCAACAAACTTATTGCTGCTATCTTCAGTGATTCTTAATGCCTCATAAATTTTTGGCATATTGTCGCGGTCGAACTGTACGTCCACTACCGCGCCGATACACTGAACAATTGTACCGTTACTCATGTTGTTTCCTTACTTTATAACGATTGAAAGTTACTACCTTGTTTAATACACGAATACCGTGCATTAAACTGCAGCAGCACCCCCCACAATTTCTGAAATTTCTTTAGTAATTGCTGCTTGACGTGTCTTGTTATAGACAAGTTGCAATTCACCAATAACCTTTTTAGCGTTATCTGATGCAGCTTTCATCGCCACCATACGGGCAGACTGCTCAGACGCCATATTTTCTGCAACGAACTGATATACCAAGCTCTCAACGTAACGCTGTAATAAATCATCAATTACGCTCTTAACATCGGGCTCAAATATATAGTCCCAACCGTAATTAGATAAACCGGCATTAGCTTCCTCGGCATTTTCATCACCGTAAGAAGTTACATAAGGGTCTTCTAAGTCAGACGGTAGAGGCAATAAGCGAATAAATGACGCATCTTGCTTCATCGTATTTACGAAAATCGTGGTAGCAACGTAAACCGCATCGATTTTACCCTCTTTATAGTCATCAAGTTGGACTTTAAGAGCACCTATTAGGGTTTCCATATTTGGAATATCACCTAGGCCCGTTTCTTGAGATACGATATTCGCACCTAAACGAGTTAAAAACGATAAACCTTTGGCACCAAAGGCCGTTGCTTGAACGCCAATATTTTGAGACTTGAACTCTTGAATACGATTCAGGGCTAAGCGAGTAACGTTGGTATTTAAACCACCGCAAAGACCTTTATCGGTTGTAATCAACACCAGACCAACGTTTTTAATCTCTTTTCTTTCTTCGAGATACGGATTAGAGTAATCCGCCGTTGTTAACATTAAGTGTCTGGCGATATCACGTACTTTTAGCGCATATGGACGACCAGCACGCATACGCTCTTGCGCTTTGCGCATTTTCGATGCAGCTACCATCTCCATGGCTTTGGTGATCTTGCTCGTATTTTGTACGCTCAAAATCTTAGTACGGATTTCTTTAATTCCAGCCATATTAAATTCCTATTAGAGTTAGACTGCAGCCAGACCACTTATTAAAGGGTCTGACTGAGTGCTAAATCACCTTATTAGGCGAATGTCTTTTTGAAAGCTACAATCGCGTCTTTCAATAAAGCTTCGTCTTCTTTGGTCAAATCTTTAGTTGACTCAATGCGATCAATTAAATCGGCATTCTTAGATTTTAAGCTATCTTTTAGTGCTTTTTCGAATGGTAGAACTTTTTCTACTTCTACATCGTCTAAGAATCCATTGTTAACCGCGTATAGGGCAACAGCGATTTCCCATACTTTTAGAGGTGCATACTGTTGCTGTTTTAGTAGCTCAACAACACGCTCACCACGCTCTAGCTGACGACGAGTTGCTTCATCAAGGTCTGAAGCGAACTGTGCGAAAGCTGCTAGCTCACGATACTGTGCTAAGTCAGTACGAATACCGCCTGATAGCTTCTTGATCACTTTAGTTTGAGCTGCACCACCAACACGTGATACCGAAATACCTGCGTTAATCGCTGGACGAATACCGGCGTTGAATAAGTCAGTTTCTAGGAAGATCTGACCATCAGTAATAGAAATTACGTTAGTAGGTACGAAAGCTGAAACGTCACCTGCTTGAGTTTCAATAATAGGTAATGCAGTTAATGAACCTGTTTTACCTTTGACCTCACCTTTAGTGAACTCTTCTACGTAGTCAGCGTTAACACGCGCAGCACGCTCTAGTAAACGAGAGTGTAAGTAGAATACGTCACCTGGGTAAGCTTCACGACCAGGTGGGCGACGTAGTAGTAAAGACACTTGACGATAAGCCCAAGCTTGCTTGGTTAAGTCATCATAAACGATTAAAGCGTCTTGACCACGGTCACGGAAGTACTCACCCATAGTACAACCAGCATACGGGGCTAAGTACTGCATCGCAGCTGAGTCAGAGGCGTTAGCAGCAACCACGATGGTGTACTCTAATGCGCCAGTTTCTTCTAGCTTACGAACAATGTTATTTACGGTAGATGCTTTTTGACCAACGGCTACGTATACACAAAATACGTTTTGACCTTTTTGGTTGATGATCGCATCAACAGCAACCGTTGTTTTACCAACTTGACGGTCACCAATAATTAACTCACGCTGACCACGACCGACTGGTACCATTGAGTCAATCGCTTTAGTACCAGTAGCTAATGGCTCTGATACTGATTGACGTGCAATTACGCCCGGAGCAACCTTCTCAATAACGTCTGTTTGAGTAGTCTTGATCGGACCTTTACCATCGATAGGGTTACCTAAGGTATCTACAACACGACCACATAATTCTGGGCCTACTGGTACCTCAAGAATACGACCAGTAGTTTTAACTGGGTCGCCCTCAGAAATATTTGTGTAATCACCTAAGATTACTGCACCAACTGAATCACGCTCTAGGTTTAGCGCCAAACCAAAAACATTGTTGGGAAATTCGAGCATTTCGCCCTGCATCACATCGGACAAACCGTGGATGCGAGTAATACCGTCGGTTACGGAGACTACCGTACCCTGCGTACGTACATCGGCAGAAGTACCTAAGCCCTCAATACGGGTTTTTAGTAATTCGCTGATCTCTGACGGATTGAGTTGCATAATCAGACTCCTGAAATCCTATAATAATGGTGCTTATTCAGCGACCAATTTATCGTGCAAACGAGCAATTTGAGCTTGCACAGAAGTATCTAAAACTTGATCACCCACGATCACTCGTACCCCACCAATTAAGGCCGGATCAACCTTCACCTCGGGCTCTAGAGTAACGCTAAATTTCTTTTCAAGACCAGTCAATAATTCTTTTAATTGTTCTTGAGTTAATTCAAAAGCGCTCGTAATTTGGGCGATCGCCTTGCCTTCATGCTTATTTTTTAGTTGTAGGAACTGTTCAGCAATCTCTGGTAATACTTTCCAGCGATTGTTCTCAACGATTAATTGAACAAAATTCTTTACATCAGCAGGCATATTAGGCAATACGGTGTCAAAAACAGCCACACTTTCTGCTTTAGTAATCTTCGGGTCAGATAAGACCTTTTTTACGTCCGGCACAGAAACTACTTCTGACAATTGTTTTACAGCCTTAGCCCAAGTCTCTAATCCGACTTGACTGTCCAGAGCTGCTGCGAAAGCAGCGGCTGCATATGGACGGGCAATAGTTGAAAGTTCAGCCATAGCAATCCCAAATTAAAGCTGTGCCTTCAGTTGTTCAAGCAACTTGGCATGTGTTTTCGCATCGACTTCACGGCGAAGAATCTGCTCAGCACCTTGAACTGCTAAGTTAGCTACTTCATCACGTAACTCGTCACGTAGACGTGTAACCTCTACCCCAGCATCCTGCTTGGCCTGTGCAATGATGCGTGCACGTTCTTGCTCAGCCTCTTCACGCGCAGCTTCTACGATAGAAGCAGCTTGTTTTTCAGCTTCAGCAAATCTTGTTTGATTTTCGGTCTTTGCTGCAGTTTCGATCTCGGCGATACGACTCTGGGCTTGAGCCAAATCGGCCTTACCTTTGTCAGCAGCCGCTAGACCATCGGCTATCTTTTGTCGGCGATCGTCAATTGCTTTGATTAGTGGCGGCCAAATGAATTTCATTGTGAACCATACTAATACAAAGAAAACGATTACCTGGAAAAAGAGCGTCGCATTTAAATTCACGGTCGTTTCCCTTCTGCTAGTTAAGGTGTTGCAACATGCAATACCTATACAAAACTACTGAATTTTTTTGGATGCAGAGACTTGGCTTTATAGCACTCGCTCTGCACCAATCCATCCAGTTCACAAACCATCAAGCGATGGTAATAAATCTATCGCTTAGACGAATGGGTTAGCAAAAGCGAATAACATAGCAATACCAACACCAATTAAGTAGGCGGCGTCGATAAGGCCAGCTAATAAGAACATTTTGGTCTGCAAAGCGTTCATTAATTCAGGCTGACGAGCAGACGCTTCTAGGTATTTACCACCCATAAGAGCGATACCCAAACATGCACCGATAGCACCTAAACCAATAATAAATGCGCAAGCAAGAGCTACTAAACCTGCAACTTCCATGACAACTCCTTGTGGTAATGAACCAATTGTTAAAAGATGGATAAATTAATATAAGGTTAAAACTTAACAGATTCTGATTAAATAAAATAAAGGTCAAAACCTGCCACTTAGACGACTGAAGACAAAGGAAGATGCCTTCAGTCAACTAAATTCTAGTGATCTTCGTGAGCCTGACCTACATATACTAGGGTCAACATCATAAAGATGAATGCTTGTAACAAAATAATTAAGATATGGAAGATTGCCCATGCTGAACCTGCCAACACATGACCAATACCTAATCCAATACTTAAAGCGTTGAAACCTGACCATGCAGCACCCATTAGTGCGATAAGCATGAAGATCAACTCACCCGCATACATAGTAGCGAAAAGTCGCATACCAAGTGAAACGGTTTTTGCAAAATACTCAACAATGTTTAGCATTAAGTTTGGCAAAGCCAATAATACCTTAGCCACCACACCCTCTGAAGCGAAAGGCGATGAAAACAAGCCTTTAATGAAACCAGAAGGATTTTTAATCTTTATACCGTAGTAAAGAGAAATCAGTAATACGGTAACTGACATACCTAAAGTCATATTTAGGTCGGCAGTAGGAAGAATACGGTGATAGTACAACACACCATGATTTTCAGCAGTACCTGCTAAGCCAGTCCAGGACAAGATAGATGGCAGCAAATCAACTGGTAATAAGTCTAGGGCGTTCATTAACGTAACCCACACAAAAATGGTTAACGCTAATGGCGCAACAAATTTGCGCGACGTGGCGTTGTGAACAATACTTTTAGCTTGCTCATCAACCATACCAACTAACATCTCTACGGCCATTTGAAAACGACCAGGCACACCTGAAGTTGCGTTTTTACTTGCTTTATATAAAAAATAAAGACCGATAACACCAACTAAAACTGCCCAAAAAATAGAGTCAAAGTTAATTACACTAAAATCAGCGATATCCACTTGGCGCGTATTACTAAAATGCTCCAGATGGTGCTGAATATAATACTGCTGTGGTGTAGGTGTACCTAAAGAAGCATCCATTTTGCTCCAATCTCCGTATGAACTACCCTCAATAAGAGGACAACAACCAATCAAATTTATTACTTTATTTTTATAAGCTTGGCCCCATATAACCAATATTGGTTATGGCCTATAACTTTTTAAATATTAAAAGTAATACGTATGCTTTTAAAACTACTAATAAGCCAGCGAAAAATGCTAGCCAATTTAAATTCGTACCGAATACCTTAACGACTAAAGCCATCAAAGCCATCGCAGCGCCAATTTTAATTGCCTCACCTATAAAAAAGGTGCCAGCTGTGGCGTTTTTTTGCGAGTGTAATCTTAACACTAAATGCAAGACAAACATACTGGTAGGTATTAAATATGTCATGCCACCGGCAATAGCTGACATTGCACCCCACTGACCTGAAATAATCAGCGACACTAGGGTCACCACCAATAGCGCTACAGCTTGTGCAACTACTAAATTAAGCAACCCCTTAATCGCAGCAGCACTCATGTGTTGCCTTTGCTCAGGGGTTAAGCTAATCGCTTCAAATTGCTCCAAATCCATAGCGTAATAAGTATAGCCTTTTTTTTACTACTTGTCACATTAACAATGTGATTCTGTTACACACTCGTTAGCTTTTATGGCAGTAATATGACATATAGCTAACAATGTCGGGGGTGGCAGCTATTTTTGATTAGGCTAAATTCATACTAAAGATGTATAAGCCTAGGTTGTTTATAATACATAACAACGACTTAACAGCTAAAGCCACTACTTTCTTGCATTGCAATAATTCAAGAGTTATGGATTTTATCAGAATAAAGGCAAACTTATATGAATAACAAGATGTTGGACGATAAAGTTTTTTATAGCATCACTTCCAATGACTTAAGTGGACACCGTTTTAACGTTTCTCTAGTCATTACTGACCCTGATCCTAAGGGTCAAATCCTTAGCCTACCTCGTTGGATTCCAGGTAGTTATATGATTCGTGATTTTTCAAAACACATTGAAACTTTACACGCCACCCATAATAAATACCCTCTCACTATCACCCATTTGGACAACCATACATGGCAGATTGAGCCGGTTAATGGTGGCCCCATTCAAATTGATTACACTGTTTATGCTTGGGATTTATCGGTCCGCAAAGCTCACCTTGATGAGTCGCATGGTTTTTTCAATGGCACCAGTGTGTTTTTAAAAGTACATGGTCAAGAGCATCAACCTTGTTTAGTCGAGATCAAAGCGCCTAGACAAAGTAAGAAATGGCGCGTTTATACTAGCTTGCCACCTGCACAAGGACACCCTAAGGCAGCACAACACACTCGTTTTGGTTTTTACCGCGCAAAAAACTACGATGACTTAATCGATCACCCCGTAGAAATGGGTCGCCCTAAAGTTATTAGCTTTGTAGTAGGTGGTATTGCTCACGATATGGTCTTTACTGGTGTCTTACCAAACATTGATTTAGAACGTATTGCTGCTGATGTCACCAAAATTTGTGAGGCTCAGATTCGACTCTTTGAGCCCGAATCTAAAAAACCGCCATTCACCGACCATGGCAACCGTTATGTCTTTTTAACTACCGTTACTGGTAGCGACTACGGAGGTCTTGAACATCGCAATAGTACGGCATTAATCTGTTCTCGCAAGTCCTTACCGACTCTTGGACAAAGCGAGCAAACAAAAGAGTATCGCGACTTCTTAGGCTTAGTTAGTCATGAATACTTTCATAGCTGGAACGTCAAGCGCATTAAGCCCGTGGCCTTTGCACCTTATCGCCTAGACAAAGAAACACCCACATCGCTACTATGGATATTCGAAGGCTTTACTTCTTATTATGATGACCTAATGCTCTTGCGTAGCGGCTTAATTACAGAGCAGCAATATTTTGATATAGTTGCTCAAACTATTAATCGCGTCAATAACGACTCTGGCCGTATTAAGCAAAGCCTTGCCGAAAGCTCTTTCGATGCATGGACGAAGTTCTACCAACAAGACGAAAACGCTCGCAATCAAATCGTAAGCTACTACTCTAAAGGCTCCTTGATTGCTCTTTGCCTTGATTTATTTATACGCCAAGAAAGCAATGGCGAGCGCTCACTAGACGATGTGATGCGTTACCTATGGCAAAATTATGGAAAAAACTTCTATTTAGGTGAGGAAAGAGGTCTTCGCGAAGAGGATGTCCCTGAGGTGCTACAAAAAGCGACTAACATAAAAATAGAGCTTTTAATCGACTTCTTAGAACGCTATGTTTATGGCACCAAGAAACCCCCTCTCAAAACGCTACTTGAAGCCGAGGGCCTAAAGCTTACGACCACCAACAAAAATGCTCAAACGGTTAGCTTAGATATTCAAACCACTAAGCGCAATGAGCAATGTGTTATTCAAAGCGTTATGCAACATGGTGTTGCTCACAAAGCAGGACTATCTGCTGGTGATGTTATTGTAGCTATTGATTATTTACGAGTTGATGCGGACAACCTAAAAGAGGTGTTAAGTCGCTATCAGCAAAAGCAGCTAGCGATTGTGCATGTATTTAGACGTGATGAGCTACGCTTCTTTACCGTTGAGTTTGATACGCCACTCTTTTCTGAATATAAAATTAAAGTGACTAAAAAACGTCGCAAACTAGCTAAAAAGGATTAAAGGCTTTTTAAACAAAACAAGGGCTGCTCTATTGATATATAGCGCAGCCCTCTTTTTTTGAATCTATAGCTCAGACTCAACTGAACAAACCGAGCATTGTGGATTTTTTGTAAGCTTAAACTCATGCCAATGAGTATTCCGGCCATCAAACATCAACAAACGCCCCACTAGTGGTTTAGCTATACCTAGCAATAACTTTAAAGCCTCATGTGCCTGCATCATGCCTATACTTCCTACCACCGTTGATAAGACACCAAGAGTAGCGCAGTTATCGGGTTGCAGGTTTTCACTTGGATCATATTGGCAAGCATAGCAAGGGCTATTTTGCTGTCTAAAATCAAAAACCGTTAATTGGCCGTCAAAACGTATTGCTGCTGCCGACACCATCGGTATCTTATGCTTAAAACAAAGTCGATTAAGTTGTTGCCTAGTATTAAAATTATCGGTGCATTCTAATACCAAATCAACTTGTTGAATCAGCTCATCTAGCGCCTCATCATCATAGCGCTGATAATGTGCGACAAAATTAACATCAGGATTTAAGGCACGGGCCATTAGTTTAGCCGACTCAACCTTAGGCATACCAATGCGATCACTGGTATGGGCAATTTGACGCTGTAAATTACTTAGCTCAACCTCATCATCATCGACGAGATGAATGGTGCCTACACCTGCCGCCACTAAGTACATTAAAGCGGGTGCGCCCAAACCACCGGCACCCACCATAAGAATCTTGCTATTTAATAAACGCTCTTGCCCCTCAAAACCAAAATCATCCAGCATGATATGGCGCGCATAGCGCAAGAGCTGATCATCATTCATTTGGCTCAAGGTGCTCCCCAATTAAATACTTAACTGCTTGTTGCAGCTGATAATCCTCATCCGAACCAAAGGTATACATCTCAAAGCTACTGCCATCTTCGGCAGTTTCGGATTCGATTTTTTCAGCCTCTTCAATGATGATAATGCCGTCTTCTACAACATCAGCCTCAGAGTCAGCTACTGCAGTTGAGGCAGAAGCATCAACACTCTCACTCTGCTTAGTCTCATTGTCTTTATCAGACTCATCGACTTGATTAGCCTTGTCTGCACTCTCAGCATCATCAATAAGATTTTCTGTCACCTCAGAGGCACTCTCACTGCTTAAATGATCGCTTAAATCAGCCTCACGGCGAATATTGAAAAAATCGCCATCAGCCGTATCCGTCACGACAATATCTGGCTCAATACCTCTTGCCTGAATTGAACGATCTTTGGGCGTATAGTATCTCGCCACCGTGAGCTTAACACCTGTATCATCACCTAGCGCCAATACCACCTGTACAGATCCTTTACCAAAGCTGCGGTTACCCATAATGGTCGCGCGCTCATAATCCTGCAAAGCACCCGCTACAATTTCAGAAGCTGAAGCTGAACCGATGTTAATTAAAACCACCATTGGAATCTCTCGACTCCAACTAGGTAAACCTTTAAGCGGATCACGATGATTTAAGCTGTAATCGCTTGGCACTACGCGATAACGTAAATTTACCTCACCACGGCTCTTGGTATAGACCACTAGTTTTTCTGGCTCAATAAAGGCACCCGCAACACCTACAGCTGCATTAAGTAAACCACCGGGATCGTTACGCAAATCTAAAACTAAGGCTTTTGGCTTATTCTTAAAAGCCCTCAGGTTTTTGACTAGCTCCTCAACCGTACGCTCTTGGAACTGTGACACTCTGACATAAGCAATGTCATTTTCTAGCATTTTGCTACGTACGCTTTGAACCTTAATCATGTCGCGCTCAATCGTAAGATCGAGCACCTCTTCGCCACGTCGTACTGACAACTCAATGCTAGTACCCGGCTTGCCACGCAGCTTTTTAACCACCTCATTTAAGGTTGTACTTTTAATAGATTCGCCGTCAATTTTAACAATAACGTCACCCGGTAAAATACCTGCACGGGCGGCTGGACTATCTTCGATAGGAGAAATAATTTCAATTTCTTTGTTAGAGGTTTCGTTAATCTCAATACCCAACCCCCCAAAAGAACCCTCGGTGGCTTCTTGTAAATTAGCAAAAGCCTCTTCGTTTAGATACGTAGAATGGGGATCGAGATCATCTAACATGCCATTGATCGCAGCATCAACTAGCTTTGCATTATCTACTGGCTCGACATAACGATTTTTAATGGCAGCAAAAACAGAGGCAAAGCGGCGCAATTCCTCGTAAGGCAAACGAGTATCAATCTCTGGAACCGCGTCAATGGTATTGATAGGCTCCACAACCTCTACAACAGACTCTACTTGTGTGAGCTCAGTCTCTGATGCCACCACTGGCTGTGCGATTGAGCCTCCTAGCAATAACATAGAGCAACCTAAGGCCATCATGGACTTAGCGTATTTATGATTTGCTAACAATTTAGAAATATAAAGCATCGTGCACCTTTTGCTTTTTTGTTTTATATAGCTATTTAGCTAATATTTGGAGCGGGTCAACGGGCTGTGAACCTCGTCTTATCTCAAAGTATAAAGCGGGCTCGACCTGGCCACCAGTTGAACCTGCTCGGGCAATGGTTTGGCCTGACTTAACAGTATCGCCCACGCGGCGAGATAAACTTTGATTGTAGCCGTAGACGCTCATATAGTTATTGCCATGATCGACGATAATCAAGTTACCAAAGCCACGCATCCAATCGGCAAACACCACTCGACCACTTGCAACGGACTTAACTGGGGAGCCATCTTTGGCACTAATCAAGATACCACGCCATACCCCACCAGTATCTGGACGAGGACGCCCAAATCTACCTTGTAAGGTACCACGCAATGGCCATGGTGCCCCTTGTGGAATACCAGCACTGGTTGATACTGCAAGAGCTCTTGCTTTGCGTTCATCTTCGCGAGCCTGCGCCTCAAGGCGTTGAGCCTCAAGCGCACGCTCTCTAGCCAAACGAGCTTTGGCTGCTTCAATTTCAGCATTTTCTTGCTGTAAACGAGCATCGACTAATTGCTGTTGATTTTGTTGACGCTGGTTTAGCACCTCTGTCATGCGACGTTTGGCCTTTTCTATATCTGCAGGCTGAAGGGCTCGTGCAATGTCATTTTCAACTTCTCGAATTCGAATTTCAGTGAGCCTTTGTTGTGATAAGGCTTGTTGTTGACGCTGTTGAGCTTGTGCGCGCATTGCCGCTGCACGTTCGGCCTGTTGTTGGGCTAAGGCACTTTGCTCAGCCGCTAGTTTAGCCTGAGCTTCGCGCTCACGAGCTAAACGCTGCTGACGCTCTAGGGCCTGACGCTGCCGATCTAGCTCCGCCTGTCTAGCAGCCTCTCTTTGTTGTGTAATGGTGCGACCAATCTCACCAATTAAGCTATCTAATCTTTTTTGGTCGCCTTGTAAGCGGCCTGCCTCAGCACGACGATTTTTAAGATCACGCTCAATATTGGCAAGCTCTGTTTGATATTTTTTTTGCTCTTTTTCTAGCGCATTTTTGCTGGCTAAGGTCTGTTCTGCAAGACGCTCAATCTTTTGTTGACGCCCTTTGATCTCAGATTCGGTTTTTTGTAAATTTAGAATGGCTTGGTTAAGCTCTTTAACCGCACGCGCTCGGGCCCTTGCAACATAACTCAAATAACCCATATCACGACCGATCTTTTGGGCATCGCCACCAGATAGCAAGGCAGACCAAGACGATAACCCACTAGTGTATTGGGTATAAATTTGCTCACCTAAGTCCTCTTGACGTTCTGCCAGAAGCTCACGTTGGCCATCTGCCTGACGACGCAACAAAATAATCTCATGCTTGGTTTCGTCTTGTTGCTCTTGTAGCTGGTCAAGCTCAGCATTGATGCGGGAGATATTACGCTCGGAATCGCCAAGTCTATCAACCACATCCTTTTTCTCAGTTTCCTGAGATTTAATCACTTTTTTAACAGTATCAATCTGCTTTTCTAATTCCGCTCGTCGCCTTTCAGCAGCCTTTTGCTGCTTACTAAGCTCGGATACGGACTGTGCCTGGGCCAAGCCTGACACACTAGTTAAGGCTAAAACACTAGCCACCGACAAAGACATAAGCGCCCTAGTCGACAAACTAAGCGCCTGTGAAATAAGGCTTGATTTAACTAGAATATTTTTACTTGGCAGCATTGGCACTCATTAAAATATAAAAAGCTCTGCGTATTAAAATGCAATTACTTAGCTTTACCCTGAGAGGCCACCTCGGCCATCGCCTTAGCAATTTCCTCTGGATCACCTAAATAGTAATGACGGATAGCTTTTAAGTTTTCATCTAACTCATAGACTAATGGCTGACCAGTAGGAATGTTTAAATGAACGATATCCTCTTCGGAAATATCATCAAATAAATTAATTAAGGCACGGATACTATTACCGTGGGCAGTTACTAAAATGTTTTTGCCCGCTTTGATCGCAGGCGCGATTTCCTCGTCCCAAAGTGGCTTAACACGTACGATGGTGTCTTTTAAGCACTCGCCTGCAGGCAATTCCTCAACAGGAATATCAGCATAACGACTATCAAAGCGTGGGTGACGCTCATCATCTAAATCAAGTGGATCAGGACCAGTAGCAAAGGCACGGCGCCAGATTAAAACTTGCTCATCACCGTACTTCTCAGCTGTTTCAGCCTTATTTAAACCAGTTAATGCACCATAGTGACGCTCATTTAAACGCCAGCTTGGAGTGTATGGGACATACATAGTCTCCATATTGTCCAAAGCAATCCAAAGTGTGCGAATCGCTCTTTTTAAATAAGAGGTATACGCTTGGTCAAATACATAGCCCTCTTTTTTAAGAAGCTGACCAGCTAACTTAGCTTGCTCACGACCCTCTTCAGTTAAATCTACATCAGCCCAGCCGGTAAAACGATTTTCTAAGTTCCACTGGCTTTGACCATGACGCATTAAAACGATTTTATACATAAACTATTTATCCTAAGGAAATGTAAAAATAAAACAATAAAACGATTAATTTTATCTATTTTAGCTAACTTAGCTTATTGTCGCTTAGGCTATTTTATAATCCATGAATTAATCTTAATAAAGCCGATTAAGGCAGAATCAGGTAACAATCGTGGAATTCTTAACTTATAACAACACTTATTTATTTGTTATTGTGGCACTTCTTTCTGGTGGCTTACTCGCTTTTCAGTATAGTCGCGCTACTAAAGGGCTATCTCCTGCCCAGACAGTATCTTTGGCAAATGGCAAAAAGGCAGTAATTATTGATATTCGTCCCGATGAGCAATATCGTGAAGGTACTATTGCCAACGCCTTAAATATCCCTCTAGACCAATTAAAGTCTCGCGCCGCTTCTTTACCTAAAGATAAGGCCGTTATCGTAATTGACCAAGACGGTCGTCGCGCTCCTACGGCGGCTAACAGCCTTAAAAAAGAGGGTCTCGAAGAGGTACACTATTTAACCGGCGGTTTAATGACTTGGTTAAAAGACAATCTACCGCTTAAAAAGCCTTCAGGTTCTAGAAAAAACAAATAATATTATTCTCAACACTATAATAAGTTGAAACTTTTTAATTAAAATGAGGAAAAAATGGCTGAAGTCATTATGTACTGTAAAGTCACTTGCCCTTATTGCACACGCGCAGAGCGAATTTTAAAAGACAATAAGGTCACCAACTTAACAAAAATCGGCATCGACACAAATCGTGAAGCGCGTGCCGAAATGATCGAGCGTTCCAATGGACGCACTACGGTGCCACAAATTTTTATTAATGGCAAACACATTGGTGGTTGTGATGATTTACAAGCACTAGAGCGCTCTGGCAAGTTAACCGCGTTACTTAACGCTTCTAACTAGTCCCTATTTAACCTTTAACTATATTGGAAACATTCAACATGGCTGAT
>JAAZGT010000104.1 GCA_012511095.1 Alcaligenaceae bacterium | reverse complement strand
CTTTGATGAGTATGTAACACGCTTTGAGAATAGCTTGTTGGTGCCTGATTCAGATGATAATTTTTAATTAAAAAAGACCAGTATTATGAAAAAATCTTGGTTCCTCATTCCCCTTTTACTCATCGTCTCAGGTGTCAGTGCTTATTATTACAATCAACACCAGCTGGACCGTGAACCCGAAGGCTTTGCCCGCTCTAATGGCCGTTTACAGTTAGAGCGAGTTGATGTCGGTGGGCTGTATGCCGGACGCGTTGAAAATGTCTACGTACGCGAAGGGGAACGAGTACTTAAAGACGCTGAACTCGTCAATCTTTCATCTGACCAATACGATAGTCAATTAGATGCCGCTATTGCTCAACGTAGCCAAGCAGAAAAAGCGGTGACACAAGCAGAAGCAGAGATAAAAGCGCATCAAGAGCAACTACGCTTAATGCAATTAGAATTAAACAATGCCCAAACATTGCGCAAAGAGCGCTTAATCTCTACCACTGAGTTAAATAAACGACAAATTGCCGTAAGCGCTCAACGCGCCTCAATAGAGGCAGCCGAAGCCGCTAAAGCTCGTGCTGAGGCCGCTGTACTACAAGCTCAAGCACAAATTGATGCCTCTAAAGCCACCACACGAGATCTGGTGATAAAGGCGCCTATCGATGGCATTGTCGAGTATCGCTTTGCGCAACCTGGCAACATTGTCGCTGCTGGTCATCCAGTGGTCAGTTTGCTAGACCCCAGCGATACACGTATGTTTATCTACTTGCCAACTGAAACAATCAGCCATATCGTCTTAGGTGACGAGGCCCGCATACAGCTTGATGATCAAGATTTCATCTGGCCTGCCAATATTAGCTTCATTTCTTCTCAAGCTCAATTTACGCCTAAAACCGTTGAAACTGTGAATGAACGCCAGAAGTTAATGTACCGAGTGGAATTGCGTATTCCATCTGAGGTTGCGGTTGCACATCAAAACTACTTAAAAAGCGGCCTAACCGGTATGGGCTATGTAAAAACCACAGCCAATAACTGGCCCACAGAGCTTGAGGTGAAGTTACCTTAATCCCCAAAAAGACCTTTAATGACCCAGCAAAAGCACACAATGTCTACTCAAAACCACTCCTCTACTGCCAAGGATTTTGCAGTTAAGGTTGAGGGTGTTAGCCACCGCTATGGCAAGACACTCGCGCTAAATAACGTCAACTTGGCGATTGAGCGCGGTATGACGGTGGGTTTAATTGGGCCCGATGGTGTCGGAAAATCCACCTTGCTTTCTTTAATTGCTGGTGTAAAGGTATTGCAAAGTGGTGAAATAAATGTCTTGGGCAATGACGTAGCCAAGCGTAGAGAGCGCGAGGACAACGCTTATAGAGTGGCTTTTATGCCCCAAGGACTGGGCAAAAACCTCTACCCAACCCTTAGCATTAAAGAAAATATTGAATTTCATGCGAATTTATATGGTTTAGGACGTCGCGAACGTGAAGAGAAAATCGCTCGCCTACTTAAAGCGACTGCTCTAGATCCTTTCCCCAATCGAGCTGCCGGTAAATTATCGGGGGGCATGAAACAAAAGCTAAGTCTTTGTTGCGCCCTAATTCATGACCCAGAACTATTGATTTTAGATGAACCTACCACTGGTGTAGACCCCCTATCTCGTCGTCAGTTTTGGGATCTAGTAGCGGAACTACAAGAAGAGTTCCAGGGCATGACGGTAATCGTCTCTACCGCTTATATCGAGGAAGCTGAGCAATTTGACTACCTACTGGCAATGAATGCAGGCGAATTATTGGCTACTGATTTTACTCACAACATTTTAAAAAATACGCAAAGTAAAACGCTAGAAGAAGCCTACGTCAAATTACTACCCGAGCGCGATCATTATTTTGATTTTGATAATATTCCACCCTTTAAGGCCGACCCTAATGAACCCCCAGCTATCAAAGCCGTCAATCTAAGCAAGAAATTTGGTGATTTTACGGCAGTAGACAATGTAAGCTTCGAGATTCCTCGAGGTGAGATTTTTGGTTTCTTAGGATCCAATGGTTGTGGTAAATCCACTACCATGAAAATGCTCACGGGGCTACTTGAGGCAACCTCTGGTAGTGCGGAATTACTGGGACAACCCACTGATGCCGGTGATATTAAGACTCGTATGCGTGTCGGTTATATGTCCCAGAGTTTCTCACTTTATGAGGAGCTCACGGTACGCGCTAACCTCGAGTTACACGCTAAGCTTTATCAAATCGGCGCAAACGCCGAGGCTGCTGCAGTCGAAGAGGCACTCAACAAATTCAAGATTAAAGAGTATGAGGATGAACTTCCATCGGCTCTTTCTTTAGGTTTAAGGCAACGCTTGCAACTAGCTGCTGCTTGCCTGCATAAACCAGAGGTTTTGATTTTAGACGAACCCACCTCGGGGGTTGACCCGGAGGCCCGCGATATGTTTTGGGACTATTTAATCAATCTATCGCGCAATGAAAAAATCACGATTTTCGTTTCCACTCACTTTATGAATGAAGCGGGATGGTGCGACCGCATTTCTTTTATGCACCAAGGCAAGGTGCTGGCTCAAGACAAGCCTCAAGCCTTAGTTAAAGCACAAAACTCTGCTAACCTTGAAGAAGCCTTTATTGCTTATTTAGAAGAAGCAGAAGCCGAAAACGAGGCGGCATTAGTAAAAACAAGTACTAAACCCGCTGCGTATGAGCACAATTCAAACGTCGATACCATCGACACTAAACTTACCTCATCAGTCTCGGATAAGCCCACCAGCTCACAGAGGCCACAAGCAAAAACCAAAGCTAAAAGTAATGCTTTAAATAATATCTTCGCCTTTGCGGCTCGTGAATACAAAGAGTTATTACGTGACCCCGTGCGCTTATTATTTGTGCTGTTTGGACCTGTTATCTTAGTGTTTTTCTCATCTCTCGGCATTACCTTTGATGTACGCAATATTGGTTTTGCCATTTATGATCAAGACCAAAGCCAAATTAGCCAAGAGGTGGTGCAGCAATTCAGTAGCTCACCCTACTTCAAACAACGTGCAGTTTTGCATGACGATCAAGAATTTGAGCATATTATCCGCACCGGTAATATTCGACTCGTAGTGGAGATTCCGCCAGATTTTGGCCGTGACCTATTACAACGACGTCAACCAGAATTGGCTTTTTATATTGATGGCTCCATGCCTTTTACCGGAGAAAACATCAAAGGCTATATTTTGGGGATTATGACCGAATACAGCCAGAGTCTTGCTAAGAGCAAGGGTTTAAACGCCGAACCACCTAGCCAACTACAAACCCGCTTTGTCTATAACCAGGATTTTAATAGTATTGCCTCTATTACGCCTGGGATGATGATGATCGCGATGATGCTGATCCCAGCGATGATGACGGCATTGGGTGTGGTTCGTGAACGGGAAATTGGTTCAATCATGAACTTATATGGTTCACCCGCTACCGTCATGCAATTTTTGATTGGCAAACAAATCCCTTATATCATGATGGCTCTTCTAAGCTTTTATATACTGGCTTTGATTGCCGTCCTAATACTGCATGTGCCGATTACTGGCTCATTTGGCGCGCTCTTTTTTGGTGCCATGTGTATTGCTTGGGCCGCCACCTCTTTGGGCTTATTAGTCTCCTGCTTTGCTACATCGCAAGTGGCAGCGATTTTCGGTTCAGCTATTTTGGCAATGATCCCCTCTTTAAATTTCTCGGGATTACTGATCCCAGTTTCCTCCCTAGAGGGAGTGAACTCGGTAATTTCAGTGCTTTTCCCAGGCGCTTGGTTCCATAAAATCATTATTGGTGCCTTTGCCAAGGGACTTTCTTGGTCTGATTTTATAAATTACTACCTAATCTTGGCCGGCTTTGCCATAAGCTATTTGTTGCTAGCTAATATTTTCTTAAAAAAGCAGGAGGTCTAGAGCATGTGGATTACTCTCAAAAACATCTGGTACCTCAGCTTAAAAGAGTTTAAAAGTGTACTCAGCGACTATGTGTTGATGGGGCTCATTATTGTCATGTTTACAGTGGCCACTTATTCGGTAGCCAAAGGCATGGCCGTTGAAGTGAGAAATGGCTCTGTGGCGGTGGTAAATGAAGACCAATCGGCCTTATCATGGCGCATCATTGACGCCTTAAAAGCACCGTATTTCAAAAAGCCTGTACTGATAAATCACGATGAGATTAATGGTCTGATGGATCGTGGTGAGTACACCTTCGTATTGGTGATACCAAAAGATTATGAAAAAAACTTGCTACAACAACGTGCCCCTGAATTACAACTATTAGTTGATGCCACATCGGTGAGCCAAGCCGGCCTAGGCGCCTCTTTTATTCAACAAGTGGTCACTCTTGAAACGGCGAGCTATTTCCAACAAAACAACCCTCTCGCCGAGTTGCCCATGCATGTGGTCAGCAAAGTGCTTTTTAACCCTAATGCCGATCACACCTGGTTCGCAGGGCCTATGCAAATCGTTTCTAATGCGGCTTTACTAGCGATGTTACTCGTAGGTGCAGCTATTATTCGCGAAAAAGAGCGTGGCACCATTGAGCACTTATTAGTGATGCCCGTGCGTGCTTTTGAAATTGCTTTATCTAAGGTCATCAGTAATGCCATTGTGATTGCGATTGCCTCAATCGTATCGCTGTATATTGTGGTGAATTTCTGGTTAGGCGTACCCTTAACAGGCTCAGTACCTTTATTTATATTGGCACTAATGTTATTTTTATTTGCGGTGGGCTCTTTAGGCATTTTATTAGGCACTTTCGCACCTACCATGCCACAATTTGGCCTATTAGTTATACCCGTTTATATGGTGCTACGCCTCTTGTCGGGCGGTGAATCACCGCGCGAGGGCATGCCAGATTGGGTACAAGTATTAACCCAATTCTCACCACAAACGCAATTTGTACAAACTACCCAAAACATCCTCAACCGCCAAGCAGGTCTTGATATTGTTTGGCCAAACTTAGTGTATATGAGCATTATGGCCATACTATTTTTTATCTTTGCTCTGTCACGTTTTAAAAATATGCTGGCTAATCAGGGTTAATAAAATGAAAGCTTTTAACTTGAAATTACTATCCATTATTGTCAGTAGTGCCTTACTAGTCGCTTGTTCCGGCACACAAATGAACTTAAAAAGCGAAGTTCAATTACCCGCTGCCTTTGAACAAAGCCAAGGTCAAGCCACCGTTGATTTAGACCGTTGGTGGCTGAGCTGGAATAACCCCGAATTAACCCAACTGATTGAAATGGCCCTAGCCAACAATAAAGACTTAGCAGCAACTCGTGCTAGATTAGAAAGCGCCAGAGCCCTAGCGCGTCTTGCTCGTGCCAATATGGGACCAGAGATCGGGGCGTCAATTAATGCCACAGCTGTCAATGCTAATCTACGCAACCCCATCGGCGGCAATGTACGTAATCCATTAGCCACCATGGGTAGTAGCTTAGGCGATAAGTATTTTCATGACAATGCTGCAGGTCTCTTCGGTGGTGTCTCTGCCTCGTGGGAGCCTGACTTTTTTGGTAAAAAACAAGCCGATGTAGACTCAGCCACTCAGGGAGCCGTCGCCCGAGCAGAAGAATGGCATGCAGCACAAATGCTTCTCAGTACGGATGTGGCTAATTACTATCATCAATGGTTACACTTCAGTGAAAAGCAACAACTCACTGCCCAGCAAATCCAATCTCTTCAGCACCTATTACGTTATGTAAAAGGCCGCTTTAATGCAGGACAAGTTACGGCTCATGAGATATTACAAGTTGAAACTAAACTACAAGCAGCTACTGCTGCTAGAGTGATGCTAGAAGCTCAAAAAGCTGACGCCGAACGCCGTATCGCAGTACTTGCTGGGCAAGTACCACAACATTTCAAACTAAATCCAACAACACGTCGCTTAGCCGATCAAACGCCGCCAATCCCAAGCGGTCAAACCCCTGCTAATGTGCTTAATCGTCGACCTGATGTACGCGCTAAGCAGGCTTTGGTTTATGCTTCATCGGCACAGTTAGCAAGCGCCAAAACCGATTTACTACCTCGTTTTACAATTAACTTCTTAAGCAATGGTGGCATGGTAAGTTTGGATAATGACTTACCAACACTGCGTGGGCTTTTTAATGTGGCAGGTATTGGTGTGCAACTGCCGATTTTTACGGCTGGCCGCATTCAAGCCAATATTGATAGTAAGGATGCCAATCTTCAAGCGGCTTTATTAGATTATGACCACTCAGTTTTGTCTGCTTTAGCCGATGTCGATAGTGCCTATCAGGTACAGTACCACCTCAGAACACAAAACAATCAGCTTAAAAAAGCCATCAATCAATCACGCCGCCAACTGAGCGCTGCAGATAAACTCTTTAAACATGGAGAAGCAACCTTAGATCAGGTATTAGAAAGCCAGCTCGAGCTAAATGAATTACAAACTCAACAGTTAGACTTAGAGTTAGCTCGAAATCAATCTATGCTAAACCTTTATAAAGCGCTAGGTGGTGGCTGGCAAGTGGAATACGGTGAGACAGCGACTGCACAGTCTGAAACTGAGCAGCCGACTTTGCTCAATTAATTAGCTTATGAGCGTGCCTGACTACGACGGCGCAAATAGTTTTGATTGCGTCTACTGCTCTTAGCAGTAGACTTTTTGGCAGCGCGATAAACAGGCACGGGTTTATTCACATCGGTGCTTTTGATTTTGCGCGATGCCTTGCTATTCACCTTAGCCACGGAGCTTTTCTTATAATGATGATTGCGTGGTCTTTGATGAAGCATTTCTTTAGACAATAAGGGCACGAGTTCATCGAGCGCATCACGATAAACTTCGCGCTTAAACTCGATAACCGCTTCTAAAGGCACCCAATAGGGATGCCATGTCCATGCATCAAACTCTGGTGTTGCGCTAGTTCTAAGACTAATACTCGACTCCCTAGCCACTAAGCGCAACAAAAACCAAATCTGCTTTTGCCCCTTATAAATTCCTTTTGAGTCCCGACGGATAAAATGGTCGGGCACGTTATAACGTAACCAAGTACGTGTACGCCCTAAAACTTTTACATGCTCAGGTTTTAAGCCTATCTCCTCGTAAAGCTCTCTAAACATAGCTTTGGTCGGGCTTTCACCATGCTGAATGCCACCTTGAGGAAATTGCCAAGATTTTTCTCTTATTCGCTTGGCCCAAAAAACCTTATTTTCTTGGTTGAGTAAAATAATCCCAACATTAGGGCGGTAACCTTCGCGATCTAGCATGAGGTTCCACCTATAATAAATTTACTAACCCTAAATTATACGGGTCTTTTTGAAAAGGTCTTAAAAACTGTCAAAAAAGAGAAATTTTAATGCCTAGACAAGGGCCTATGGTGCTTATATCGCCTATCTTTTTTTAGTTTCTTGGGCCACTGAGTATACTCACACCTAGATTCTAAATACAATGTAGAATTCAGTCCAAATTACTGATCTAGTACAAATTAATTAAAAAAACACCTATGTTAGCGTCAAAATTCCATATAAACACTTTAAAAGAAGCACCTGCAGAAGCAGAAGTTGTTAGTCATAAGCTCATGGTTCGTGCCGGCATGATTCGCCGCTTAGCCGGTGGTATTTATACTTATATGCCTTTAGCCTTAAGATCGCTGCGCAAAGTTGAAAACATTGTTCGCGAGGAGATGAATCGCGCAGGTGCCTTAGAGTTATTGATGCCTTTCGTGCAACCTGCCGAATTATGGCAAGAATCAGGTCGTTGGGATGCCTACGGCTCTGAGTTATTACGTATTAAAGATCGTCATAACCGCGATTTCGTCTTACAACCTACTTCCGAAGAAGTGGTAACTGATATTGCTCGCAATGAGATTCAGAGCTGGCGCCAATTACCGGTAAATTTCTACCACATTCAAACGAAGTTCCGTGATGAGCGTCGTCCGCGCTTTGGTTTAATGCGCGGTCGCGAGTTCACTATGAAGGACGCTTATTCCTTTGACGCCGACGAGGCTGGTGCAGCTGAGTCTTACGACAAGATGTACGATGCTTATGTACGCATCTTTACTCGTTTAGGCCTTAACTTCCGTGCTGTTGCGGCAGATACGGGCGCCATTGGTGGCTCACGTAGTCACGAATTCCAAGTAATTGCTGATACCGGTGAAGACGAAATTGTTTATTCACCTAATTCCGACTACGCTGCCAATATCGAATTAGCCGAAGCGCCTTGCTTAATTGCAGAACGAGCTGAGCCTACAGAGGAGCTAGCCGAAGTTCATACACCTGGCGCTAACAAATGCGAATTGGTTGCAGGTCAGCTTGAGCTACCTTTATCACAAACGGTTAAATCCGTGGTCTATCACACCACTGACGATGCAGGTAAGGACAAAATCTGCTTACTCTTAGTGCGTGGTGACCACGAGGTCAACGAGGTTAAAGCCTCTAAACTACCTGTGTTCAAAAATGGTTACCGCCTAGCCGCAGAAGACGAAATTCTTGAGCATTTTGGTTCTACCCCAGGCTTCTTAGGTCCTGTAAAACCAGCCAAAGAGGTTCATATCATAGCTGACCGCACAGTAGCTAATATGCACGACTGGGTTTGTGGCGCCAATAAAGAGGACTACCACTTACGTGGTGTGAACTGGGGTCGCGACTTAGCTGAGCCTGAGGTTGCCGATATTCGTAACGTAGTTGCTGGTGACCCAAGTGTCGATGGTACAGGCACCTTAGCTATTCAGCGTGGTATTGAGGTAGGTCACGTTTTTTTCTTGGGTGATATTTACTCCAAAGCATTAAACGCTACTTTCTTAAACAAAGAAGGTAAGGCAGAGCCGTTACAAATGGGTTGTTATGGTATTGGTGTAAGCCGCATTGTGGCAGCAGCTATTGAGCAAAACCACGATGACAAAGGCATTATTTGGCCAATGAGCATTGCTCCATTTGAGGTAGCTATTTGTCCAATCGCTTGGGGTAAGAGCGAAAGCGTTCGTGAAGCCGCCACTGATTTGTACAACACCTTACAAGAAGCGGGTGTAGAGGTTATTCTTGATGACCGTGACGCTCGTACAGGTGTGATGTTATCTGAGTGGGAGCTAATTGGGGTGCCTATTCGCGTAACCATTGGTGACCGCGGTTTAAAAAATGACGAGGTTGAGGTGCAGCTACGCTCTGAAGCTGAGTCAGAAAAGGTTAAATTAGCTGACTTAAATGCTTACGTTTTAGAGCTTTATAACAAGCTCAAAACTGAGTAATATAGGCCATCATTTACTACCAAATAAGTCTACCTCGGCAATACTCCGTCGGTAGACTTTAATTTATTTATCATTCTTGTTATGAGCGATACTCAATCAACAACAGACACAAGCAAATGCTTTGTCCACCCCGTTCGGGTTTATTATGAAGACACTGACGCCGGTGGCGTGGTCTTTTATGCTAACTATTTAAAATTCTTTGAGCGTGGTCGAACTGAGTGGTTACGTCATTTAGGGGTTAATCAAGCTAAACTAGCTGAGCAACAACATCGCATTTTTGTGGTTGTTGGCACAGAGGTGCGATATCGTAGCCCTGCACGCTTAGATGACAGCCTCCAAATTAAAACAAGATTAACCAAAGTCGGTAACTCTTCTTGTACTTTCGAGCAAATTGCGGAACGAAATGGCGAGTCCCTTGTCGAAAGTTCTATTCAGATTTGCTGTGTAGATAACCAAAGCTTCAGACCAGCCCCTATACCGGCTGATATTCGTAGTTTATTTCTTTCTATTCAGGATAATTAATCGCTATGCCACCGATCGAAACACATGACACTATGTCAGTTACTTCCTTAATTATTAATGCTAGTTTGCCTGTGCAAATTATCATGCTGATCTTAGTTATTGCCTCCGTTGCATCATGGGCGATTATGATCAGCAAATATTTTCAAATTAAACGTGCAATGAAGCAGACTCGTGAGTTTGAAGATAGTTTTTGGCGCAGCAAAGAGTTATCTGATTTACACCAAAGTGTTAATAAAGACTTAAACCAAAACGGCCCACTAGCTCGTATTTTTAATGCTGGTATGACTGAGTTTTTGCGTAGTCGTCGTAGTAACCAAAGCGACAACGACCGCATCATTGATGGTACGTATCGCGCGATGCAAGCGACTTACCAACGAGAGGTTGATAGCCTAGATTCTAAACTTAACTTCTTAGCTTCTACCGGCTCGGTGAGCCCATATGTTGGCTTACTTGGTACCGTTTGGGGCATTATGCACTCATTTATTGGCTTATCTACAGCAGTTAGCGCGACGCTAAGCGCTGTAGCTCCAGGTATTGCTGAAGCCCTAATCGCCACCGCGATTGGTTTATTTGCGGCAATTCCTGCGGTACTAGGTTACAACTACTTTACCACTCAAAATGAAAAAATTGCTGGTCGTTTCGACAGCTTTTCTGATGAGCTTTTAAATATCTTACAACGCCAGCTTCGCTAACATGAAAACATATCAACGTCGCCGCCAGCGTAGGTCTCGTCGTACCAATGAGATTAACGTCGTTCCTTATATCGACGTGATGCTGGTACTACTCGTTATCTTTATGGTGACCGCCCCGATGATTACGCCAGGGGTGGTTAATCTACCGTCTGTCGGTCAAGCGACTGAGGTGCCTGCTACGCCTGTAGAAATTCAAATTTCCGAAGATGGCAGCTTTGGTATTCGCCTACGTAATGCAGGCGCTAATTTCCAAGACATCTCTAAAGAGGAGCTACTCTCAGAGGTTCAAATGTTAGTGCAGCAGCCCGACACACCCGTTGTGATAGCTGCCGACGGCAAAGTGCCTTATGAAGAGGTGATGCAAGTCATGGATACATTACGCTCTAACGGCGTTACTCGCTTAGCGTTGATGGTTAATCAAAACAAAAGCGATAAGAAATAACACGATAGTCAATGATTAAGTTCGAGAACCCTAACGAATTCTATGAAAATAGTGATAACACCAAAGGCCTAATCGGCTCCTTGGTGTTACACTTGGCTATTGTTGTGCTTATCGTTGCCAGTCTTTTTATAAAGCACGACCAAGCCGCTGGCCCAATTCAACTCGAACTATGGGCTGAGGGCACTGAGCAAATTATCAAAGCCCCAACCGAAACAGCGACAATGAACCCCGCTGATGAAGATACCATCAACGAGGACGAAATTGATCCTGAGCCCGAACCTGCTCCAGAGCCGGAGCTGGAACCTGAGCCCGAACCACAACCTGCTCCAGAACCCGAGCCTGAGCCCGCTCCTGAGCCTGAGGCTGCCCCACCTGTTGCTGAAACCCCTCCCCCTGCGCCACAAGAGGATCCCGAGATCGCTTTAGAGAAAAAGCGCGAAGAGGAGCGTAAAAAACTAGAAGAAGAAAAACGCCAGCAAGAACTTGCTCGCAAAGAGGAACAACGCAAAAAAGAAGAGGCTGAGAAAAAGCGCTTAGCTGAGCTTGAGGCTAAGAAAAAAGCCGAGGAAGAGAAAAAACGTCAAGAAGAGCTTGCTCGCAAGAAAAAAGAGGAAGCTGAGAAAAAGCGTCTAGCCGAACTCGAAGCCAAGAAGAAAGAGGAAGAGCGCAAGGCTGCGGCTGAGAAAAAACGCCTAGCTGAGGCTGAGGCCAAGAAAAAAGCTCAAGCCAAAGCGGCTGCTGACGCTCGCGCCGCTGCCGAAACCAAAGCCAAGGCTAATCGCCAAGGCGCTGATGTACGCGGCGCCATGCGTGGTGATATTGCAAGCGTCGCTGGCATCCCTGGTGGTCGCAACGATAGAAACCAACGCGGTGGTGGCGGTGGTAATAACGCAGTAATTCAAGCCATCCAACGTTGCGTGCAACCATTATTACGCTTTGGTGGGCCACAACGCTTAACGGCTCACTATGAAGTAACTATCGATGCTAATTTGCGCGCAACCAACGCTAGAATTACTCGTCGTTCAGGCAACCCTGCTTTTGATAATGCCGTTGTGAACGCTTTAAAAGCATGTAAAAACTACCCTGCAGCGATTAGAAATTCGAAATTTACGGGACCCTTTACTTACACTCGCTAATAAAAACTAGGTTTTTTGTGTTAACTTAATAAAAAAATCTTAAACCGAGCCATTCAACAAATTATTTTAATTTAGGAACTGAATGCTATGACTACAGCAGTATTTACACACAGCGCTGGCAATCTGCGCTCAAAATTTTATCGCGTGGTAGGTAGTGTTGTTACCTCCCTAGCTCTAACCCTAGGTGTGGGCAGTGCTCATGCTCAACTTTATGTACCACTTGCCTCAGGTGGTCAAGAAAACTTTAAGTACCCGATCACAGTCGCTGACTTCGCTGGCCCTAATGGTAAGCAAATCGCTGATATCGTGGCTGCAGACTTAATACGCTCTGGCGAGTTTGAGGTTAAACGCGTTGAGGCGGTAACTTCAGATTCATCAGGCACACCCAACTGGGCTGCTATTGATGCGCTTGAAATCGCCAGTCCTTTAGCTTATGGTTCGAGTACCGGCAATACCGTTAATTATGGTCTTGTGGATCCTGTACAACACAGCACTCTTGAAACCAAAACAATTACTGGCTCTAATTTGCGTCGTCAAGCACACCGTGTCGCGGACTCTATCTACGAAAACCAAACTGGGGTTCGTGGTATTTTCTCTACGCGCGTCGCCTTTGTTGCAGGTAAACAACTTTATGTTGCTGATGCAGACGGCCAAGG
>JAAZGT010000103.1 GCA_012511095.1 Alcaligenaceae bacterium | reverse complement strand
GCACCACTAAGATCTGCACGTCTAAATTGTGATTTAAAGCCAGTTGAACCAGCGTGAACCATAACTTTCCAGCCAGCATCGCGACATTGCTCTGCTAATAAAGCCGCAGCCCTTGAGGCTTTTTCACCTTGATGAACAAAGTAGATATCTGCTTCTTGAGAAGGTGCAAAAACGCCCTTATCGTCTGCTAATTCTAATAATCGCTCTAAGCCTAAACCAAAACCTACGCAAGGTGTTGACTTACCGCCTAAAAGCTCAAATAAACCATCGTAACGACCACCACCACAAACGGTACCTTGAGCTCCCAGCTCATCAGTAATCCACTCAAATACAGTCAGATTGTAATAATCTAAACCACGTACTAGGCGCGGATTAAGAGTGTATTCGATACCGGCTTCTTGTAAGCGCTGACACACAGTGTCAAAATGCGCTTTTGATTCCTCACCTAAATAATCAAATAATTTAGGGGCTTCATTTGCCATATCTTGCATGGCTGGGTTTTTCGTATCTAAAACACGTAGCGGGTTACTGTACATACGGCGCTTAGCATCTTCGTCGAGAATATCAACGTGCTCTTCTAGGTACTTAATTAAGGCCTCGCGGTGCTCAGCACGCTCATTACTTTGGCCTAAGCAGTTTAATTCTAAACGAATATTATTTAAGCCTAAAGCACGCCATAAGCGCGCTAACATTAAAATAACCTCCACATCCATATCTGGCCCATCAAAACCCATGGCCTCAACCGATAATTGGTGGAATTGTCTATAACGCCCCTTTTGAGGTCGCTCATGTCTAAACACTTGGCCCATTGCGTAGGCACGCACTGGACGATCGTATAAAAGATTATGCTGAATTGCTGCGCGTACTACACCGGCTGTAAACTCTGGACGCATTGTTAGCATATCATCAGGATTAGCTGTTTCAGCGTCTTTATTCATCGTGAAGGTGTACATTTCCTTTTCGACAATATCGGTCACCTCGCCAATACCGCGCGCAAATAAACGGGTTTGCTCAAGAATAGGTGTACGAATATTTTGATAACCGTATTGAGAAAGCAGTGATTTGATAATATTTTCAAGCTGCTCCCATTTATAACTTTCACTAGGCAGAATATCATTCATGCCTCGAATAGCATTAACTTTTTTAAAAGTTTTTGACATAAGAATTATTATTTAGACTATTTTTAATTAAGACTTTGGACCATAACGTTGGTCAACGTATTCCTCGACGATCTTTTGGAATTCAGCAGCAATGCCCTCACCCTTGAGGGTCATACGACGCTCGCCATCGATAAACACAGGGGCCGCTGGCACCTCACCCGTACCCGGTAAACTAATACCGATATCGGCATGGCGACTCTCGCCAGGCCCATTAACAACACAGCCCATCACTGCAACATTCATGTTTTCGACACCAGGATAACGCTGGCTCCACTCAGGCATGCTATTGCGTAAAAATTGTTGAATGCTGTCTGCTAACTCTTGGAAGAAGGTACTACTTGTACGACCACAACCCGGACACGCTACTACCATTGGGGTAAAGGCTCTAAGACCCATGGATTGCAGCATCTCTTGGGCCACAATCACCTCATTAGCTCGATTACCACCCGGTTCAGGTGTTAAGGAAATACGAATGGTATCACCAATGCCCTCTTGCATTAAAACGGCTAATGCAGCAGTTGAGGCAACAATACCTTTGGAACCCATACCAGCTTCAGTTAGACCTAGGTGCAATGCATAATGGCAACGTGAAGCAAGGTTACGATACACAGAGATTAAGTCTTGGACATGACTTACTTTACATGAAAGTATAATTTTATCAGCTGCTAAACCAAGCTCTTCAGCGCGCATCGCATTAGAGATCGCAGAAACTACCAAGGCCTCACGCATAACAGCCTGAGCCTCCCAAGGGGTGTCGAGCTGATTATTTTGGTCCATCATTTTTGCCATGAGCTCTTGGTCTAGGCTACCCCAGTTAACACCAATACGCACTGGTTTATCATTTTTGATGGCCACATCGATCATTTTGGCGAAGTTATCATCTCTGCGCTTACCGCCACCCATATTACCTGGGTTAATGCGGTACTTAGAGAGTGCTTTGGCGCATTCTGGGTAATCGGTTAAGAGTTTATGACCATTAAAATGGAAGTCACCAACTAAAGGCACATCAATGCCCATTTTGTCGAGTTGCTCACGAATAGCAGGCACCTCTTTAGCCGCTTCTGGACTATTAACAGTAATACGTACTAACTCAGAACCTGCTAGTGCTAGCTCTTTAACCTGAATTGCTGTAGCCACAGCGTCAGCCGTGTCAGTATTGGTCATTGACTGCACAACAATAGGTGCAGATCCGCCTACTAAAACCACATTATCTTGCCAACGCACCGCAACTTGATGCGTATGATGACGTCGCAACGGACCAATTGGATAGGGACTTTGTCTAACCTCTAAATCAGCCTTCATAAACCCACTCATACGGCATTAAACCAATCTTTGACGAAACCTAAATTAAGGTCTTCGAGACTAATGGCACCCTGCCAAATAGCCACACCCAGCACCACAATAATCATTAAAATGAGTAGCCAGAAAATGCTCGAGAGTGAAAAACCACCACTTCGTACCTTATCAGTGGGTGTGGGTGACATTTTATAATCTAAGCTACTGACTAGATTTTCAGATTTACCACTCTGTGCCTTATTGCCCGTTTCTTTGGCTAGCATTTCGATTGCTAGATCAGGGTCAATATGTAAGGCTTCAGCATATTTACGCACAAGTGCACGGAGCACAAAACCTTGGGGTAAAACACCCCAGTTTTTGGTTTCTAGCGCCTCTAATTGCCATTTGCTGTATTTAGTCAAATCAGCAACATCTTGCAGGCTTAAGCCTTTACGTAGACGATTAGCATGTAATAGACCTGCCAATGACTCGGCTGACTCTGGTTGTGGCGCAGATTCCTTGGTTAGGTCGGGCTTCTCTTCGTGAGGGTTCACTTTTGTACCTCGTAAATAGGAATAACCCCATCAGCAATAGGAATAACCTCATCATCACGGCGCTTTTGCGTGATCTTAGTACGATCCTTGACATCACCCGCTAGTTGACCACAGGCCGCATCGATATCATCACCTCGAGTTTTACGGGTTGTTGTAACAACACCAGCGCTTTGTAGACGCTCTGCAAAAGCACGAATACGGTTATTTGAGGAACGTTTTAAACCTGATTGCGGGAAGGGATTAAACGGAATTAAATTTAGTTTACAACGAACTTGTTTGCTAATTTCGATTAACTCATTAGCATGCTCATCGGTGTCATTAACGCCATCGAGCATAATATATTCGAAAGTTACGAAATCACGTGGAGCATGCTCTAAATAACGATTACAAGCAGCAATTAACTCACGTAATGGATACTTTTTATTTAAAGGCACTAACTTGTCACGTAACTCATCATTAGGAGCATGTAAAGACACTGCTAAAGCCACTGGGCAATCTTCTGCTAAGCGGTCCATCATAGGCACCACACCAGAGGTAGAAACAGTTACGCGGCGTCGAGATAAACCATAGGCATTATCTTCGACCATTAATTTTAACGCGGGCAACAGCTCTCTATAGTTTAATAAAGGCTCACCCATGCCCATCATTACTACATTAGAAATCACTCTTTGTGGCTCTGATGGCATTTGACCATCGGTACGTGCAGCGTCTTGGTTTTTAATTAATTCAGATCGCGCATACCAAAGCTGAGCAATGATTTCAGCGGCAGTAAGGTTACGGTTAAAACCCTGATAACCAGTAGAACAAAACGGACAAGCCACTGTACAACCAGCTTGACTTGAAATACATAGGGTACCGCGATCATCTTCGGGAATAAATACCGTCTCGATGGCGTTGTTATTACCCACATCGAATAGCCACTTACGTGTACCGTCAGAAGAGGTTTTGTCTAGGATAGGGTTAAGTGTTTGTACACAATAGTGACCCTCTAGCTCAGACCTAAAGGCCTTAGCTAGATCGGTCATTTGTGAAAAGTCGGCCTCACCACGCTGGTGAACCCAGCGTAGTAGTTGCTTGGCGCGAAAAGGTTTATGCCCTAACTCTTGTAATTCAGCGGTCAGGGCTTCTAAATCTAAACCTAATAAGTTTTTCTTTTCAGTCATTGAAATAGATTCGTATTACTTGCCAAAGAAGTAAGCAATTTCAACAGCAGCAGTTTCAGGAGCATCAGAACCATGAACTGCGTTAGCATCAATGCTTTCAGCAAAATCAGCACGGATAGTACCAGGAGCAGCTTCTTGAGGGTTAGTAGCACCCATTAGCTCACGGTTTTTAGCGATAGCGTTTTCACCTTCCAGAACCTGAACAAAAACAGGACCAGAGATCATGAACTCAACTAAGTCGTTAAAGAAAGGACGCTCTTTGTGCACAGCGTAGAAACCCTCTGCATCTTCACGAGATAGCTGAACCATTTTCGCTTCTACTACTTTTAAGTTAGCTTTTTCAAAACGAGAAATGATTTCACCGATAACGTTTTTAGCTACGGCGTCAGGTTTAATAATCGATAATGTGCGTTCAACCGCCATAATTTGCTCCAAAATAAATATGTTAATCTAAAAAAAATAATGCATAAAACAGCACTTAAGCGCATACTTAAGCAGTAAAAAGTAATTTCTGCTAAATTTCTGCTATCCTAAATTTCTG
>JAAZGT010000102.1 GCA_012511095.1 Alcaligenaceae bacterium | reverse complement strand
GGGTTGGTGTTTGGGCGTTGTCACTGTCGTTATCCTTGTGGTCTTTCGTAGTAATCAGTGTAGTTATTTCATTGGTAGAGTAAAAGGCGAGTGGTTAGTCGTCTTAGTTGCGTTGCCCCTCAATTCTTCCCTTTGCCTTCATGTTAGTAAGAAAGGTTTAAAGCAAAATGGTTAAAATTTGTCATAGCACTGCAGTACAAACCAGATGGGGAATATTCGCAACTATTCAAAGCGACGTATAGATTTACTTAACGTTGTTTTTGAGGCTCTATCATAAGAGTCATGATCGATTTGTTTTTCGAATGTGAGATCCAACATTGGCTCAACATTGAGCACGAGTCAGGAAAACTGTTCATATGAGCGGTTTTTTGAAAAGGTCGGTGGCGTAAGTTGTAAATCTCATCATAAGTCTAATGAGATAATATGACGATGTTATTAAACGACCTATCGTTGGCCATTGACTTGGATTGAACAGCTTATTGTCTGGGAGAAGGGGGCCTGATGAGTTTCTCTAAGCTGAGTGTCAGAATTTTTAAATGGTCTTATGAACTAAGACTAGGGTTAGTTTTGTCTTCCCCACGTAGAACCTTGACTCTAGTGGGGAAGAAGATCAAATCAATGTTAAAGCTATTAGCCTAACTTTTGTTTCAGAATTTCATTAACCTGAGCTGGGTTAGCCTTACCTTTGGCTTCGCGCATTACGCGACCAACTAGTGAATTAAAGGCCTTGTCTTTACCCGAACGATACTCTTCAACAATATCTGCATTAGCTTCTAATACAGTATCTACAAGGGCTTCAATAGCACCACTGTCGCTAATTTGTTTAAGGCCTTTGGCCTCAATGATTTTATCGACATCAGCATCGTTTTCACCAGCCCACAGCGCTTGGAAAACATCACGAGCGGCTTTGTGAGAGATGGTGCCATCAGTAATACGAGTTACTAACTTAGCAAGAGCAGCCGGCGTCACTGGAATCTCAGCCATTTCTAAACCAGAGCTGTTTAAGGTGGCGTTAACATCACCCATAATCCAGTTAGCTACAGTTTTAGCTTGTTTCTTACCAGCTTCAGCTAAAGCAGCTTCAAAGAAATCCGCTGTTTCACGGTTCACCGTCATTTGAGCCGCATCATAAGCTGATAAACCTAATTCCGACTCATAGCGAGCGCGGCAAGCTTCAGGTAGCTCAGGCATGGTTTTGCGCACTTCCTCAATCCACTCCTTGTTCACAATTAAAGGTGGCAAGTCAGGACAAGGGAAGTAGCGATAATCTTGAGCGTCTTCTTTGGTGCGCATGCTGCGAGTTTCATCGTTAACATCGTCGTAGAGACGAGTTTCTTGAACGATGGTGCCACCGTCTTCGAGTACCTCGATTTGACGTTGTGCTTCATAAGCAATAGCGCGCTCTAAGAAACGGAAAGAGTTAACGTTTTTAATCTCGGTGCGAGTGCCGAGCTCCTTTTGACCCACAGGGCGTACGGAAACGTTAGCATCACAACGGAAATTACCCTCTTGCATATTACCGTCACAGACGCCAAGCCATACCACTAAACTGTGTAAGGCGCGTGCATAGGCTACGGCTTCAGCAGCAGAGCGTAAATCAGGCTCAGTAACTACCTCGAGTAAAGGCGTGCCAGTACGATTTAAGTCAATGCCCGTTGCCGGAGAACCATCGTCGAGGTTGTAGTTTTCATGAAGTGATTTGCCCGCATCCTCTTCTAGGTGAGCGCGAGTTAGTGTCAGTGTTTTTAGCTCATCACCCACCATAAAACTTACCTGACCACCACTAACAATAGGGTGTTCTAGTTGCGAGGTTTGATAGTTTTTTGGTAAATCAGGATAAAAATAATGCTTGCGCTCAAATTGCGAGAATTCAGCCACATCGGCGTTAATGGCTAAACCGAATAAAATAGCTTTTTCTACTGCACCACGGTTCATTACTGGTAAGGTACCAGGTAAGGCCATATCAGTGGCGCAAGCGAGTGTATTTGGTTCAGCGCCTACAGCGGTGCTGCTACCAGAAAAAATCTTAGAAGCGGTCGATAGTTGTACGTGCGTTTCTAGACCGATAACAATTTCCCATTTCATTTTTATACTTCCGTTGCTTTGCGTGTATGCCAGTCTGTGTTTTGTTGATAACGATCAGCAATCGCTAACAACTGGCCCTCATTGAAATAATTCCCAATTAGCTGTAAGCCGATAGGTAATGGTTTAGCGTCACTGCTAAAGCCACAAGGTAGTGACATGGCAGGTAAACCAGCAAGGTTCACGCTGAGCGTAAAGATATCGTTTAACCACTCTGCCTTAAGATCTTTGTTGTCACCTAGTTTACGAGCCGTATCAGGCGTTACTGGGCCAACGATCACATCACATTGATCAGCAAATACACGCTGGAAATCATCAGCAATTAAGCGACGTACGCGTTGTGCCTTAACATAAAGCGCATCATAATACCCCTCAGTGAGGGCGTAGGTACCAAGTAAAACACGACGACGTACCTCATCGCCAAAGCCTTCGGCACGTGAGCGAGCGATGAGCTCCTCAATCGAGTCAGTGCCTTTAGCACGGTTACCAAAGCGTACACCATCAAAGCGAGAGAGGTTAGAAGAAGCCTCAGCAGGCGATAAAATATAGTAAGCAGAAATACAGTCAGGCGTGTGTGGCAAGCTAATATCCACAAGGGTCGCGCCTAAGTCCTCAAGCTGTTTAATTGCATTTTGAACAGCAGTAGCAACCTCGGCATTAACCTCATCACCTTGGTACTCAGCAGGTACACCCACGCGTAAACCAGTTAATGGTTTATCACCTGCCGCATCAAATTGCGCGCGTTGTGCATTATATTGTGCTTGCACACGGCCCGCTTCGTTTTTGACGCCTATGCAGTTGCTAACGCTATTAGAGTCACGCTCATCAAAGTGACTGATGAGGTCTAAAGCAGGTACTAAATCTGCAGCATGGCGCGCGATAATACCGGCTTGATCCATGCTTGAGGCATAAGCAATCATGCCCCAACGTGATACCGCACCATAGGTGGCTTTAATACCCGTTACGCCACAAAGTGCTGCAGGTTGACGAATTGAACCACCTGAGTCAGTAGCCGTAGCAAAAGGTACAATACCAGCAGCTACAGCAGCGGCTGAACCGCCAGATGAACCACCAGGGATACGCGTTTTATCCCAAGGGTTGAGACAAGGACCAAAATAAGAGGTCTCATTGCTCGAGCCCATGGCGAACTCGTCAAGGTTTAATTTACCAATATTAACGGTGCCAGCTTTGCGCAAGTCTTCAACCACTGAGGCCTCAAATGGGCTTAGGTAGTTTTCTAGCATTTTACTAGCAGCGGTAGTTTTCCAGCCCGTGGTGACATAGTTGTCTTTGTGAGCCATTGGGATACCAGTAAGGTAGTTGGCTTGGCCCTTGGCAATTAGGTCGTCTGCCGCTTTGGCTTGGGTCAGACTTAATTCATCATTAATTTCAATAAATGCGTTGAGTTCTTTTAGCTCAGACGCCTTTTTTAGAGACTCTTGAGCGAGCTCCACAGCACTCACCTCTTTGTTGGTGAGTGCTTTGTTTAAATCGGCAATAGTAGGAAATGACATGCTTGACTCAATAAATTATTCAATAACCTTAGGCACTAAGAATACGCCCTCAGTGCTGGCTGGGGCGTTAGACATTAGGGCATCACGTTGTTCGATCGTATCGGCTTCGGTGACCTCGTCGTCACGTAGACGTAACGCCACCTCGTTGAGCATGGCTAGAGGGTGAGTTAATGGCTCAACACCCTCGGTATCAATGTTTTTTAAGCTCGTAAAGATCGTTAATAGTGAATTAAGGTCGGCTTCATAACGAGATAACTCCTCGTCTGATAGCTCGATTGCCGCTAGCTGGGCAATGTGTTTGACATCTTGATTTGATAAAGACATAGATTGTTTTTGTAAATAGTTGGTGCTTGGGT
>JAAZGT010000101.1 GCA_012511095.1 Alcaligenaceae bacterium | reverse complement strand
CGGCTCTTATTGCGTTGTTCGGCAGGGGATTGAGCAATTAATTCCTCGGGTAAATCGTAATCAAAATCACTTAATAGCAAATCAGCTGACACTGAAGGGGTTGTTAGGGAAGTCGTTGTCATCATCTTTTTATCAATTAAAACGCAATTATAAGCCCTCAGGCTTTTTGGTTTAACTTCTGCATGCAATGTGTAGGGATTTAGCATTGATGATGTGATATGAGTTTAAAAAATAGTAAGACTCCGAAAACTTAATATGTAGTGTTTTTTCGGAGCTTTGAGTTTGGGTTTACCTAGTGTGAGCTGGTAGCCAAGTGGTTAGTAAGGGGAAGTAGAATAGGAGAGTCAGAGTAAAGATTTCCATTAATACAAACCACCACGCACCGACGAAAATTTTTGTTAGTGGTGTTTCCCTATCAATACCCGCTATAACGAATATATTAAGGCCAACAGGTGGGGTGATTAGCCCAATCTCACACATTTTAACCGCAAGAATACCAAACCAAATAGGGTCAAATCCTAGCGCTTTCACGGTTGGAAACATAATAGGTAATGTAATAACCAACATGGAAAATGCATCAAGGAACATACCTAAAGGGAAGTACAGGATTAAAAAAAGGACAATAACCAAGGTACCTGAAATACCGCTATTAGCAATAAGACCAGATAAGAGTTGGGGGATTTGAGCTAAGTTGAGGAAGTAACTAAAAATCCCAGCACCTATCATTGTGATCATAATCATCACAGTGGTCGTAATCGAGCTACGGCAACTTTCATAAAATTTTCGTCTGAAGTTTTGACGTCCCTTTTTGCTAAAGAGCAGCATGAAGAATGCACATAGGGTACCAATAGCTGCAGCTTCTGTAGGGGTCATGATACCAGCGTAAATGCCACCTAGCACTACAATAAACAAAATAGTAATTTGCCAAGCATCTTTAAGTGAAAGGAATCTGTTTTTCCAAGACTCTTTTTCAGCAACTGAAGCTTTGTTTTGTACTTTTTTAGCGATTAATCGAATACCAATAATAAAAATAAAGGTCGATAAAAGCCCAGGAATAATACCTGCAATAAGCATTTTTCCAGCTGATACCTCTGTTAATGCGGCATAAAAAACGAGCAAAACGCTTGGTGGAATTAAAACCCCTAAGACACCACCTGCAGCTACTGCACCAGCAGATAAGGAAGAGTCATATCCCGCTTTTTTCATTTCTGGGATGGCGACAGCACCAACTGTTGCTGAGGTAGCAACACTAGAGCCAGAGGTAGCAGCAAAACCTGCGCAAGTTAAGATACTAGCCATGGCTAATCCACCAGGCATATGACCGACCCATTTTCTTGCTAAACCGAAAAGAGTCTCACCAATTCCCGAGTGATGGACGAAAGCCCCCATGAGGATAAAAAGAGGGATGACTGTTAAAAGATAATCAGCACTTTGGTAGTATGGCATTGCTTGTAACTTGTGAATAACAAAGTTCAAGTCTTCTAGCATCATAACGCCGAAAATGCCAGAAAGCCCTAAAGCTGCAAAGACTGGTGTACCGATTGCCATAAAAATAAAGATAAGGCTGATCGCTAATCCAGTAACTAACATTGGATCCATCTTATACTCCCCTTACTGAATTTTTTTGTACATTTAAAAATCTTTTTAGATGATCCAAACAGATATAAATAAATTGAAGTACTGCGAACCATAATCCAACTGACAGTAATATTTTTGCCCACCAGATCGGGATTTCAATATAACCCCAACGAAACTCTTTAATTGAGAAAGAGCGGTAGGCTTCTTTTGTGGTTGAGTATGCCAAAATTAACACAAAGATAACAACTGCTAAATAAGCAATAAACTGACAGAGCGCATTAATTCTAGGTGGCATTTTGTCAACAAAAAGATTGACTTTAATATGAGCGTTATCAATCTGAGTCCAACCTAAACCTAGATAAACTAAAACCACCATAAATAACTCAGAAACCTCAAAAATACCTGCTATTGGCTGTGAGAATATATTTCTAGAGAAAACGTCGATACTAGTGCCTAGCATTAAAAATAAAATAGCTAATACAGAAATCCAGCCAAAAAATTGAGCTATAAATCTAATTAATTTATCAAGTCTCACATTAATAACCTTATAGTTTAGATTTGATACAGCTAAGCACGTTGAGTGCTTAGCTGTTAGAGTAATTGGCTACTTTGCAAGATTTAAAGCAACGGTCTCAGGGCGTAAGATCTTACCGTTTGGATCATGTTTCTTAATCGCCGCTTCTACTAGCTCTTGCATCTTCTTGCCATCGATACCAGCAGGCTGAGCCACAGTTTCTTCCCACCTTTCAACTTGAGCCGGTTGAATTAACTTGCGTGCCTCTGCTTTAAGCTCATCGCTGAAGGAAAAAAATTTAACACCACCTTCTAATGCAGTCTCTACATATTTCACTTGATAGTCATTAACTAATTCGACAAACTTACCACCATAGAGTTCGCTGACGATTTCTTCAATGGTCACCTTCACTTTGTCAGGTAGTTTATTCCAGACATCAATGTTCATGACTACTGCAGCAGGTGCGTGTGGTCCATCACCGATATCTGTAAAGTAAGGGGCAATCTCATGAAGTTTGTAAGACACAGCAGTAATAAAGTCGAAACCATATACACCATCTAGTACACCTCTTTCAATTGATGTATAAACTTCAGGTGCTGCCATTGGTACTGCTGTACCACCGAGTCTTTGAATAACATCTGTGGCGACACCATATCCTCTAATTCGCTTACCCTTAAAGTCCTCTAATGAGGTGATAGGAGCTTTTGTTACTAATGGGGCGTAGTTCCATGTTGTCCAATAAAGAACTTTGGCCTTATGACGTTTTTCCCATTCGTCTTTTAAAGGTTGAAATTCTTCGTATATATCTCTACAAACAAGTTGCAATGCATCGGTCTTGTTCATGCGGTAATACCATTCTAAACCCCTAGTAACAGGCAGATCAGCTTGATAATAGCCTGGGGAGATCAGAGCGATTTCAGTCGTACCGCTAGCAATAGCTGTTAAGTGTTCACCCACTTTGTTCAAAGATTGAGCCCAAAAGCGACGAACCTTTACTTCACCATTAGTTCTTTTTTCCAACTCATTCAAAAACCAGGTGTCAATAATTGACGGTCCTGCAGTTTCCGTGACATATGAGTCATATTTCATTGAAATGCTGTTTTGGGCTAATACATTAAGTGGGAAACCAGCTAAT
>JAAZGT010000100.1 GCA_012511095.1 Alcaligenaceae bacterium | reverse complement strand
CGTCTTTATTTAATAAGATACCGCCCTCACCGCGTACACCCTCGGTAATTAGAACACCGGCACCAGCAACACCTGTTGGGTGGAACTGCCAGAACTCTAAGTCTTGTAATGGAATACCAGCACGAGCCGCCATACCTAGACCGTCACCGGTGTTAATAAAGGCGTTAGTAGATGCAGCCCAAATACGGCCAGCACCACCAGTAGCTAATACAGTCGCTTTACCCTCGAGGATGTAAATATCACCTGTTTCCATTTCGAGAGCAGTAACGCCAACAACATCACCGTCGTCATTGCGTAATAAGTCTAAAGCCATCCACTCAACAAAGAACTGAGTGCGAGCAGCAACGTTACGCTGATATAAGGTATGTAATAAAGCATGACCAGTACGGTCAGCAGCTGCACAGGCACGCTGAACTGGTTTCTCACCAAAGTTAGCAGTATGGCCACCGAATGGACGCTGGTAAATAGTACCATCGGCGTTACGGTCAAATGGCATACCAAAGTGCTCTAACTCGTAAACAGCGTTAGGAGCTTCACGACATAAGTACTCAATCGCATCTTGGTCACCTAACCAGTCTGAACCCTTAATCGTGTCGTACATGTGCCATTCCCAGTGGTCCTCGCTCATGTTACCGAGAGAAGCACTCACACCACCCTGTGCCGCAACTGTGTGCGAACGAGTTGGGAAAACTTTTGATAATACAGCTACAGATAAACCTGCCTGAGCTAATTGTAATGAGCAGCGCATACCGGCACCACCAGCGCCTACTACAACCACATCAAATTGTCGACGTGGTAAGGAAGAATTAATTGCAACCACGGTTATAGACTCCAAAGAACACTAGCAAAATAAACAACCGATGAGACTAACCACATAACGGTTAAAACCTGAAGAGAAATTCTTAGTTTCACACAGGTAACATAGTCCATCCAAATATCACGTACACCAATCCAAGCATGATAAGCCAATGCTATGAAGGCTAATGAGGTAGAGATTTTACCCGCAGGGAAACCACCAAACCATGTGAAGTTAAACAGACTTACCCAAGAGTCATAATCGATTTTACTGAAAAGAACTACGATTAAAAATAAAATTGAGTAAACGGCCAGAATCACAGCAGTAACACGCTGGAAAATAAAATCCATAGTGCCGTATCGAGCACCTACTGCAAGACGTTTGTGGCCGTATTGTTCATAACGACGATCCATTAGAGAGCTCCAAACATTTTAATTGCGAAAATAAAAGTAAGAACCAAGCTGACGATAAGTACTAACTTAGCGCTTTTATTAGCCTCAGGCTTTTCTAAACCGCGACCCATGTCTAGGGTGAGGAAACGAATACCAGCACAAAGGTGGTGCATAAAGCCCCATAGTAAAACTAATAAGATTAGTTTTAATAGGAAACCACTGAATCCGCTACCTAAGTTTGCAAACGACGCACTTGAATTTACGCTCGCTGCAAACAATGGCACGAATACAATCGGCAACGCTAAGAATAACAAAGCGCCACTGACACGGTGCAAGATAGATACCTTACCGGGCATCGGTAAATTATAATCGACGGTAATATTCCGTAAGCTCAAATTGCGGAACTCGCGATTAGGCTTTTTTTGATTTGTAGACATAGTAGATTGGCCTCAACTTAACAAAGAAACCCCAAAAAACCATTATAAAAATGGTGTAGTTAAAAAATAAATACAAGACTAGTTTAAACTATTTTTGTAAAAATAGTCTTTTGTTAGATACATTCCTTTACGAATCTCTATCGGTTTGTCACCATAAGTATAAGCAATTCGGTTAATTGCTAACAACGGATAACCCTTGGGAACGCCCAATAGCTCTGATACCTCGTCATTTGCAGCGGCTGCATACAACTGCTCTTCGGCACGAATCATGCTAACACCAAAGTTGGACTCAAACAATCCATATAATGGTAGTTGTTTTTGCAACATCTCCAAATTCAAATCTTTAAAACTCCTAGCAGGTAAGATAATTTGCTCAAAAACAATAGGTGTATCGCCAAAATGCAATACACGGTCAATTTCTATGACCTCACTACCTGCTGGTAGCTCTAATAGATCAAGCTCTAACTGCTCAGCCTTGCGGAAATCACATGCTAAAAAGCGGCTTTGTGGCTTTTCTCTTGTTTCTTGACCATCGCGACTAGCTAAACGCAAGAAGCGATAACGAACCTCTTCTTCGTGATGCGTAGCTACAAATGTCCCCTTACCCTGCCTACGAATTAAGACACTCTCTGCAGCTAATTCATCAATCGCCTTGCGAACTGTGCCTTGGCTTACTTGATAAAGATTAGCTAGTTCAACCTCACTGGGAATACTCTCGCCAGGTTTCCACTCGCCAGCACCTAAACTCTCTAATAGCAACTCCTTGATTTGCTTATAGAGTGGTGAAAAAGCAGCACGCTGACGCGCCGTCGCAGCGGCCTTAGCAGTTCTTGATGACAATGCCTTAGGGCCTCTAGGCGCAGCTACTCTTAAACTCTTACGAGCAGTGGGCTTGGATGTTAGTTTAGATTGTGACTTACTCATGACATTTTTAATTAATTGTTGGCTTATTATCGCACCAGTAACAAAAAATGTCTATTCTTATATCTTATATAAGACATAAGACTTAAAGTGCTCATTGACGCAAGCCGAATATTGATCTAAGCTTAACAAGTTTTTAAACGTTTCATAACATTTTTGTTTGTAAAGCTGGAGTTACTTTTATGTCAAAACCTGCTGTTCGTGTTGCGGTCACTGGTGCCGCCGGCCAAATCGGCTACGCCCTATTATTCCGTATTGCTTCTGGTGAAATGCTAGGTAAAGACCAACCGGTCATTCTTCAATTACTAGAAATTCCTGATGAAAAAGCTCAAAACGCACTTAAAGGCGTGATGATGGAGCTAGACGACTGCGCATTCCCTTTATTAGAGGGCATGACTGCTCACAGCGACCCAAGAGAAGCTTTCAAAGACGCTCAAATCGCTTTATTAGTCGGTTCTCGTCCTCGTGGTCCTGGCATGGAGCGCGCTGATTTACTACAAGTTAACGCTAAGATCTTTATCGAGCAAGGTCAAGCACTTAACGACGTTGCTGATCGTGACGTTAAGGTATTGGTAGTAGGTAACCCTGCTAACACTAACGCATACATTGCTATGAAGTCTGCGCCTGATTTACCAGCCAAAAACTTTACTGCTATGCTTCGCTTAGACCACAACCGTGCTCTAACTCAATTAGCTCAAAAGTCTGGTAAAGCTGTTAAAGACATCAAGGACTTTGCTGTTTGGGGTAACCACTCTCCAACCATGTACCCTGACTACCGCTTTGCAACAGTTAATGGCGAGAGCTTAAAAGACCTTATTAACGACGAAGAGTGGAACAAAAACGAGTTTATCCCTAAAGTAGGTAAGCGCGGCGCTGCTATTATTGAGGCGCGCGGTCTTTCTTCTGCTGCTTCTGCCGCTAACGCTGCTATCGACCATATCCGTGACTGGGTATTAGGCTCTAACGGCGAGTGGGTAACTATGGGTGTTCCTTCTGACGGTTCTTACGGCATTCCTGAAGGCATTATGTACGGCGTTCCAGTTATCTGTGAAAACGGTGAGTACAAGCGCGTTGAGGGCTTAGAGATCGACGAAGAATCTCGCAAATACATGGATCACACACTAAACGAGCTTTTAGAAGAGCGCGATGGTGTGGCTGATCTATTAAAATAATCACGCGCAGATT
>JAAZGT010000099.1 GCA_012511095.1 Alcaligenaceae bacterium | reverse complement strand
TATACCTAGGCGGTCTCACGGTAGCCGTCATTGGAACTTTAATCTACTTTACGACCTTATCGCCTGATGAGATCAACGTCATTTCCAAAGTTTTCGGTAACTTAGTCCTCTTTGGTATCTTTACCTCATTTATTTTTATGGCTTTTGTCAAAAAAATAAATGCTTATGAAGCCTTTGTCGATGGCGCCAAAGAAGGATTTGAAGTTGCGGTAAAAATCATCCCCTATCTCGTAGCCATTCTCGTCGCGGTATCGGTTTTTAGAAGCTCTGGTACGATGGACTACCTCGTTAATGGTATCCGTTACATTGTTGAGGGTTTAGGCTTCGATAGTCGCTTTGTTGAAGCACTACCCGTGGCTTTGATGAAACCACTCAGTGGCTCAGGCGCACGTGGTTTGATGGTGGAGCTAATGACTGCCCGCGGTGCGGATGATTTTGCAGCACGAGCCTCCGCCATTATTCAGGGCTCAACTGAAACTACCTTCTACGTTCTTGCGGTGTATTTTGGTTCGGTGGCAATTAAAAACACTCGTCATGCGCTACCATGCGCTCTCATCGCGGAGTTAGCTGGTGTGGTTGCGGCGATTTTCGTTACTTATTTGTTTTTTGGATAAATTTACATTTAAAAAGAACTAATAACCATCTTTAACGTCTAAACACTTTGCAATACATAACAATAAAAGTGTTTAGACGAAAAATAAGGAGTTGTAGATGAAGATTATCGCCCCACTCAATGGAGAAATTCACCGAGTACTCTTAACCACTGCCCTAAGCTTTGGCTTGGCCTTAGGAGGTTATAGTCTAGCCCATGCCCAAGTGCGCCAAGATACCAACGAACATCAGATTAGCTACCAAACTGGTGGCATTGGTCAAGAGGAACTTGATCAGCTAAGCCAAAATGATGCCAATTACAATACACAATTTTCTTTTGCCAACGCGAGCGACCGCGCATATTTAAATGGCTTACAAGTGCGTATCGTTGATGCTAATCAGCAAACCATCTTTGATGACCAAGAGGTCGGTCCACTACTCTATTTACAATTAAAACCAGGTAGCTATACCATCACCGCAATTAATGATGGAGTTGAAAAACAGCATCAATTCACAATAAAAGAGGGTTCAAAACTGAGCGAAGTAATGACTTGGTAAATATCAATACGCCCTAATACAGATAAATGACATAGTCTATATTAAGAAGCTATGTCATTTTTTTTGAATGAATAAATTATGAGCAATCAACAACATAAGGAGCAACAGCTACGTTGGCATAAAGCCCGTGCCACGGGTCTTTTTGTCTTGATGGCTTTAGTCTTCATTATTAGTAGCATTTACCAAGGGGCCGAGTCGCCAGTTTGGTTAGACTATGTACGCGCTTTTTCTGAGGCAGCGATGGTAGGAGCTTTGGCTGATTGGTATGCTGTAACCGCTATTTTTCATCATCCATTGGGCTTAAAAATACCGCACACCAATATTATTAGAAGAAAGAAAAAACAAATTGGTGATAATTTAGGTGAGTTTATTGTTGATAAATTTCTAAGTGATGAAAATGTCCGCCCTTATATTGAAAATTTACAACCATCGCAAATGCTTGCGAACTGGCTAGCTAAACCATCAACCCAAACGTTAATTGCCCAAGAAAGTGTCAAATTAATTTTAGACACGCTAAATCAAATGGATGATAGAGAGGTGGTGGCCTTTATTAAAAAGCACCTCGAAGAAACGAGCCAAAATATTGAAGTTCATAAGCTCGCTGCTAGCGGCATTGATTTTGTATTAGATAAACAATGGCATCAACTGCTAATTACCGCCATTTCAAAAGAAATTCGAAACTATATCGTTTATAACCATCGAAACATTTACGACTTTGTACAAGAAAAGAGCTACAAACTCATACCAGAGATTGTCGATAGAAAAATAGCCAAAGAAATTACCCTCACCCTGTTGAGCTATTTACTGGAGATGGAAAATGACCCTAAACACCCTATTTATAAAACCATCCCTGAAAAGCTTTCAGAAATAAAAGAGCAAATTTTAAACAATCCTGGATGGCAAGAAAAACTTAATTCTATTAAAAAGTCATTTGTTAAAGACGAACGTTTAGAGCATATCGCCTACGACATTTGGTATGCCATTAAACAATCCGCCACTGCTACGCTTGATAAAGATGAGCATGAATCAGTTATTAACAAATATATTAGACGTCATCTAATTAAGCTTAGCGAAAACCTGAAACAAGATACAGAGTTACAACAGCGCCTCGATCTATGGGTTCATAAAAGCGCCTATAGACAATTTCGCAGGCATCGCCACCTAATTGCTCAGTTTATTAGCTCTACCGTCGGTAATTGGGAGGCGGATCGCTTAAATAAAACCTTGGAACTTGAGGTCGGCAAAGATCTGCAATACATCCGCATTAATGGCACGGTCATTGGTGGTTTGGTCGGTCTAGTTATCCACTTTATAGGAACGCTACTTTAATTTAATCCTTAAACTCTAGGCGGAATGGCATAAGTACCCACCACATGACATACTGCCTTATCCTCTTCACCCTCAGAATAAATATAGACCTCGCCCACCGCTAAGGTACGACCCAACTTAAGTAGATTACACTCAGCAATTAAATTTTTATCAGCTTGAGGTTTTTTCAAAAATGAGACGTTTAAGTTAGTTGTTACAGCTAAAGGCACAATACCTATTTCACCTAAAAGTGCAATGTATATGGTCACATCGGCTAAACCCATCATACAAGGCCCCGAAATCGTACCACCCGGTCGCAAATCGGCTTCGGTAACAATATGTCGCACACGCGCTTTACAATTTCCAACACTGATAATATCTACTGGCATTTGTGGAAAATCAGCGGCTAAAAATGTAGAAATCTCATCAATTCCAGCTTTTTCAAGTCTAAAGTTGTTACTCATCCTAAACCCTTATAGTGTTTACCCTTAACTTTGCTGTGAGGCAACAAACATAAGCCTCACAGGAGGTTTTTATTTGATCTAATACCAAAGTCGTGTATTCAAACTTTAATACAAAAAGTATATTGTTTCGTAGTGTGCTAATAAAGCACCCAGTTATCGGCATTTTCTATAGTTCGATTATCAATTAAAACCATAAATCACAACTTTAACTATTACTCAGGAGACAATTATGACTTTATCTAGCGATTTAGTCGCTAAGCTAATAGCAGATCCGAAGTATCAAGAGTTGGTCAGTAAAAGAAACCGTATTAACAATACGTTTTTCCTTATTGCTCTAGTAATTTACGCAGGCTTTATCTTTTTAGTAGCCTTCGCCAACAACTTGATGGAACAACCTCTTGGCGACATGACCATTAGTATCGGTCTCGTCTTAGGTACTTTGGTGCTATTTAGCGCTAGCGTGCTCATTGTCATTTATACAATTATTTGTAATAAAACAATTGACCCCGCCCTTAAAGAGCTTCTTAAGGAGGTTCAGTAATGCATAAGCTTTTAGCGACTCTATTTTTACTAGCTGGTTCTAGCGCCATTGCTAACGCCGCTGAAAACTTCACCCCTAGTACTTCTGCCATTTACATGTTCGTTGGTTTCATTATTGCAACCATGGGTATTACTTGGTGGGCTGCTCGTAGAACGCAATCTACGTCAGACTTCTATACTGCTGGTGGTGGTATTTCTGGCTTCCAAAACGGTCTAGCCATTGCTGGTGACTACTTATCTGCCGCATCCTTCTTAGGTATTGCCGGTATGGTTTACGTAAGTGGTTTCGACGGTATGGTTTACGCCATTGGTTTCATGTTCGGTTGGCCAGCTGTAATGTTCTTAATTGCTGAGCGTTTACGTAACCTCGGTCAATATAACTTCGCTGACGTAACTGCATTCCGCTTAAAGCAAACGCAAATGCGTACCCTAGCTGCAAGTGCATCTTTACTGATCATCTGTTTATATCTAATTGCTCAGATGGTAGGTGCGGGTAAGCTTATCGTTTTACTTTTCGGTATTAACTACAAAGTTGCTGTTGTTATCGTTGGTGTCTTAATGATGATCTACGTTGCTTTCGGTGGTATGACTGCAACTACTTGGGTACAAATCATTAAAGCGGTACTCATGTTATTTGGTGCTACCTTAATGACGTACTTAGTTCTTAAGCACTTCAACTTCAGCATCGACGGCATGTTAGCTAAAGCTGTTGAGGTTCACAAAGACGGTCGCCATATTTTAGCGCCTGGTGAGGGCTTAATTTCTAACCCAATTAACGCTTTATCACTTGGTTTAGCCTTAGCTTTAGGTACTGCTGGTTTACCACACATTTTAATGCGCTTCTTCACTGTATCTAACGCTCAAGAAGCTCGTAAATCTGTGATTTGGGCTAGTAGCTTCATCGGTTACTTCTACATCTTAACCTTCATCATTGGTTTCGGTGCGATCTACTTACTACTACAAGAGCCTGCTATCTTTAACAAGACTGCTGACGGTACTTTTGACCCGATTAGAGACATCATCGGTGGTACTAACATGGTTGCGGTTCACTTAGCTAGCGCTGTTGGTGGTGAGTTATTACTAGGCTTCTTAGCTGCTGTTACTTTCGCGACAATTGTTGCGGTAGTTGCTGGTTTATCACTAGCTGGTGCGGCTGCTATTTCACACGACTTATACGATAACGTGTTCGCCAAAGGCAAGGTAAGTGAAGAGCAAAAAATGCGCATTTCACGTTTATCTTCAATCGGCCTTGGTATCTTAGCGGTTATCTTAGGTATTGTGTTCGAAGAGCAAAACGTTGCCTTCATGGTAGGTTTAGCATTCGCTATTGCTGCGAGCTCTAACTTCCCAGTATTAGTGTTATCAATCTCATGGCGTGGTTGTACGACTCGCGGTGCTACTATCGGTGGCTTCATTGGTCTAATCTCTGCTACGGTATGGGTTGTATTAAGTACTACAGTTTGGGTTGACGTGTTCGGCTTCTCTGAGGCTATCACTCCATTCCCTAACCCTGGTATCCTTTCAATTCCATTAGCTTTCTTAGCAATCTGGTTCTTCTCTATCACTGATAAGAGCGCTGACGCTGAGACTGAAAGAGCTGCTTTCGACGCATTAAGCGTACGCTCTCAAACTGGTATTGGTATCAGTAAAGCTGAAGCACACTAAGCTGTTAAGGCTAAAACCTCACATTTAACCTGTTAAATGTGCATATAATAAAGGGGGTCTTTTTTAAGATCCCCTTTTTTGTGTTTGTGGGGTTTTTGATGAACGAATTATTGATAGCAGATGATCATCCTTTATTTCGTGAAGCATTACGAGGTTTAATTTCTAAGCATTATCCAGACACTAAGGTCTATGAAGCCGAAAGCGCGGACTCATTGTTTTCCTTAGTAGACGATCATGCCGATGCAGACTTATTGTTGCTCGATTTAAATATGCCTGGTGCTGAGGGTTATAGTTCATTGGTATTTTTACGTTCTCATCATCCACAATTACCAATCGTCATTATTTCTGCTCTCGAGGATCCGGCCCTAATGCGTCGCGCTGTCGATCACGGAGCTATGGGCTATATACCAAAATCGGCTGATATTGAGACGCTTTGCACCGCTATTGACCAAATCCTAATGGGTGAGATCTGGTTACCTAAAGAGGCTCAAAAAGCACCTGCGATTTCCAGCAAGGAAAAAGAAGCCGCACAACTAGTGAGCTCGCTCACACCACAACAATTCCGTGTATTACAGATGGTTGCTCGTGGTCGACTAAATAAGCAAATTGCTTATGACCTAGGTGTTTCAGAAACAACCATTAAAACGCATATGACGGCCATTCTACGTAAGCTTGGCGTCAACAATCGCACTCAAGCCGTTCTATTGGCTTATGAATTAGATCTACAGAGTAAAACCGAAGCTGATTTACAAGAGTTTCTAGGCGACTAAGGCGCCTAGATTTAGTTATCTATCTTTAACACTTTCATATTGAGCCGACAAGAAAGAGCGTAATCGTGCTGGTTTGATTGGTTTAGTCAAAACGATATAACCGCGTTGTCTAGCTTTTTGGCGTAGCTCATCGCTACCGTCTGCTGTTAGTAAAGCGCCATGTAAGTAGCGCGCATTTTCACGTAGAGCATCCAAGCTATCTAAGCCATCTAATCGATCGTGCAAGTGATAATCTGCAAGTAAGACATGCGGTCTTTGATCCATCTTACTTAAAGCCTCATCGATGGTAGTTGCTGCGATCACCTCGACCCCCCACTGCCCCATTAAGATCTGCATGCCGTGAATAATTTCCACATCATTATCTAGACAAAGCACACGCATACCCGCTAAGGGTGAATCAGAATGACCGCTGAGGACGCGACTAGGTTTAATCGCCTCTTCTTTAGGTGCAATAGGTACTCTTACGCTAAACATACTGCCTTTACCCACCTCAGAGCGCACCGCTAATTGATGCCCTAATAAAATAGAAATACGCTGACAAATTGAAAGACCTAAGCCTAAGCCTCGTTCACCCCAATCAAAGTTTTGCTCATAACGTTGGAATTCGTCAAAAATCCTCTCTAAGTGGTTCGCAGGTATGCCTTGGCCACTATCCCATACTTGAAACTCAATCTCATCACCACGTACTCGGCCACCAATAATAATGCGACCTTCTTGGGTGTATCGCAAGGCATTGGCTAAGAAGTTTTGCAAGATACGACGCAGTAAACGTATATCACTGCGCACATAGACTGAAGGCATGTGCACTCCTAAACGTAGCTTTCTACGCTTAGCAGAAGGTGCATATTGTTGATATAAATCCTCTACCAACTCTTTGGCATTAAAAACATGAATCTCAGCCTGCAAACCACCAGAGTCTAGCTGCGACACATCTAAGAGCCCCTCGAGCAACTCCTCAGCCGCCCTTAATGAGGTATCTACACGTTCGGCCAAATGGCGCATTTGCTCAACATCATCTGTCGTATCGTGCAAAGCCGATGCAAATAATCGGGCCGCATTAATCGGTTGTAAGACATCATGACTCACCGCAGTTAAGAAGTAACTGCGTGACTGTTGCGCTCTTTCTGCTTCCTCTGTGCGCTCTGCAACGCGCTGTTCCAAGTTCATATTAATTTCTAAAAGCTCTTTCTCGACGCGTTTAAACTCGGTCACATCGGTGTAACTGGTTACATAGCCACCCCCTGGCAAAGGCCTACCACGCAACTCCAAGACCTGATTATCACCCACTAAACGTTGCACAGAATACGACCGCCCCTCGAGCATATAGCTTAGACGTCGCTCAATGGCTTCGGCAACGTCATCACCATCAGTCATACGTAAACGACCACGAATGGCGTTGTATTGCATAATATCTGCCACGGGTTGACCCACTCTCAGCATTCTTAGGGGAATATCTAAGAACTCCTCATAACGCTGATTCCACGCCACTAAGCACATATCGGCATCAACCACACTAATACCTTGCTCTAAATTCTCTAAGGTTGAAACCAACACATCGCGATTAAATCGTAATTCTTGTCGGGTTTCATCAAGTACAGAAACAATGACGTCCACCTCAAGACCTGAACCTCGTAGAGCACTACTTAAAACCAATCGAGCTGAGGCAGCACCAACTACTGCAGCTAATAACAGCTCAGTAAATTGCACCCACTCTGAATCCGCGCGTAAGTCTTTATTAAGCTCTAATTCCCTTTCTCGGGCGTGACTTTCAAAGGCCCACGTCGCTTTAGCATCACCCACAATACGACCGCTAATGACCATCAAGTCTTGTACCAATAAATTGCCCGGCACATCCATGGACTCTAATCGACGATGCTGAGCATAAGGGTCTAGGAAAGGCCTAGCGCGCAATCTCTCACCTAGGGTAGGCCCTTTAGCTAAGGAAAATAAGATGAAAAAACTACTATTAAATAATAAAGACCAAAAAGTACCATGGGTTAAGGGATCCATACCGCCCACACCAAATAATTGATGCGGTTTTAACCAAGTCATACCAAAGGGTCCGGTTTCAACCCAAGCATCTGAAAACCAACCAAAATGCGCCAAAGACGGTAGCAATAAGGTATAAGCCCAGAGCAATGAGCCCACCATCAAACCGGCCTCAACACCGCGACGACTCGCCCCCATCCAGGTGATACCGCCAATTAAACCTGGGGCAAACTGCACCACTGCTGCAAAAGCCATTAGGCCATAAGCCGATAAGGCAGTATCAGAGCTCGTACCAGCATAGTAGCCATAGGCCGCCATGACCAAAACAAACACAGCAACTCGACGCATCCATAACAATGACTGGGAGTAATCTGCACGTTCGCCTTCGGCCCAACCCCGTCGTAGTAAGAACGGCATAATCAAGTCATTACTGATCATGGTTGCTAAGGCCACGCTCGTCACAATCATCATACCCGTGGCCGCTGAGAAGCCACCGATATAAACTAATAAAGCCAAGGCTGTTTGATCTTTAAGCAATGGTAAAGCCAACACATAACTATCTACTGCTCCGACCGCCGTATCGCCAAAAACATTTAGTGATACGACTGTAATGGGTAAAACCATCAGGGCAATTAAGATCAGATAAAAGCTAAACATCCAACGCGCAGAGCGAATATCTTTTACCTCACCGCACTCTACAATGGCCACGTGAAACTGTCTCGGCAAACACACTACCGCCGCAAATGCTAAGAGAGTTTGACCTATAAAACTCATGGATGCAGTGTGTTCAGTCAAGGTTTTAAGTGCGTCAGTAACATTCAACTGATCGGCATAAGTCCATGACACAGCAAAAATACCCACCGCAATTAAAGCGATAAGCTTAACTAATGACTCAAAGGCAATGGCTAGCATTAAGCCTGGCCTGTGCTCAGTAGCATCGGCTTG
>JAAZGT010000098.1 GCA_012511095.1 Alcaligenaceae bacterium | reverse complement strand
TGCTCCATGAGGTCAGAGATGTAGTTTTTCTTAGCTTCACCATCTAAAATATCACCCAAAACACGACCACTTAACTTATTATCCAGAATTTCTAACTGGTTAGCATAGGCATAGTCGAGTTTTAAACGCTCTTTTAGGCGTGAGGTAAAAAAGGTAAAACCACCTGATACTAAGAGGGTAGTAATACCGTGTTTTTGTGCTGTCTCAATTAGAGCCTCAGCGCCCGGGTTTAAACGCAAAATATCGTTATAAATGGTTTGTAGACAATCAGCTGAGGTGTCGGCAAGTAAGGATACGCGCTTAATTAAGCTCTCTTTGAAATCTTTAATCTCACCGCGCATGGTGGCTTCAGTAATTGCTGCGACTTGCTCTTTACGGCCTGCGCAGCCAGCAATTTCGTCAACACATTCGATATTAATTAGGGTGGAGTCCATATCCATGGCTAAAATCTTGATGTCCTTTAGTGAACGAAGCTCATCAAGTACAGCCATATCAACTTTGTGGTGTTGACACCAGTTTTGGATTTCTTGTAATTGGGACTCATTAAAGCCGTTTAAACGAATAACATGATTACGCACCTGTATCACCTGATCGGCTTCAGCAATAGCTGCAATCTGCTCACGCAATTGTGAATCTAAGATAGGTGACTGTAAAACAAGGTATTTCATTTACGCTTTCCTCGGTGAAAAAAATGATATTTATAATTTAGTAATAGACCATTCTATCGCAGGCACATTAAAGGGGTTTTAAATATGCCCACCAAAAACAATCTGGTAAGTAATTCTTATTTAGTTACGCCGTGGCTTCTTCGGGTGCTAATTTCAAACGACCTAAAATAGTGGCAATTTCCTGTATGCGTTGTTCTAGTGTAAAGTCTTTTTTCAAGTCCACTAAAATGCGTTCTGGGCCTTTGAAATGAATGTGTTTATTTTGTTGCACTAAATCAATGAGGCTTAATGGATCCACATTAGAGGATTTATTAAAAGTCAAAATCGCTTTATCATCGCCAATATCAACCACGCTAATAGTATATGGTTCAGCTAAAATACGGAGTCGATGAGTCGATAGTAAGTTTTTGGCTTCGGGCACTAAGCTACCAAAACGGTCGATCATCTCCTCTTGAATATCTCGTAGTTCATCTAATGAGGCGGCGTGTGATAGGCGCTTATAAATCGATAGACGTGCATTAACATCAGGGCAATAATCACTAGGTAAGAGTGCCGAAGCATGTAATCGCACCTCACAACTCTGATCAAAGGGTGATTCATAATCGGGCTCTTTGCCATCCTTAAGTGCTCTAATAGCTTTATTAAGCATCTCAGTATAAAGCGAGAAACCAATTTCTTGGATATTACCCGACTGGGCCTCACCAAGTATTTCACCTGTACCGCGAATCTCTAAGTCATGCATAGCAAGGTAGAAGCCAGAGCCTAACTCTTCCATCGATTGAATGGCCTCTAGACGTTTGCGTGCATTACTCGTAATGGCGTCTTCACCAGGTGTGAGTAGATAGGCATAAGCTTGGTGATGTGAACGTCCAACTCGACCACGGAGTTGGTGTAATTGGGCTAATCCTAATTTATCAGCACGGTGAATAATGATGGTATTAGCACTCGGTACATCAATGCCCGTTTCAATAATGGTCGTACAAAGCAGCACATTATAGCGTTGCTGATAAAAGCCTTTCATCACTTGCTCTAACTCACGCTCGGACATTTGACCGTGAGCTACACC
>JAAZGT010000097.1 GCA_012511095.1 Alcaligenaceae bacterium | reverse complement strand
CCAAAGAATCTTAACAAGGAGATATTTTATGTACAAAAAGATTTTATTACCCATCGATGGTTCTGATATTTCAGCGCAAACCGCAAATTTAGGTATTTCCTTTGCTCGTCAGATTGGCGCCGAAATTGTGGTATTAAATGTGACTCAGCCTTTCTCTACTCTTGTGGGTTTTGATGGTGTTGCAGCCTCTTATGCTATTTCAGACGCTGATTACGAAGAAGCTGCTCGCAAAGAGGCAGAGGAGTACTTACAGCCCGTTATGGATAGAGCGGATACTGCAGGTGTAAAAGCAACTTCTATCATTGTGTCAAACTATAACGTAGCCGATGGTATTGTCGAGGCGGCCAAAGAGCACGGTTGTGATTTAATTTATATTGCTACTCATGGTCGTAGCGGTTTATCACGCCTACTTTTAGGTAGCGTAACTACTAAGGTGATTCAGTTAGCGCCAGTATCAGTATTAGTTAACCGCATTCAAGGTTCTAGCGATTAATTTTTAATCTTAGAAACTGTCAGCACAAAGCAAAGACCCATGAATAATTTTTCATGGGTCTTTTGACTTTTATAACTCAGCTTAAAGATAAGGTCTTCTATGCACCATATAAGTCCAAGCGTTGGAATAGCTCTTGGTCTTTTTCTCTTTGTGGATTAGAGGTGGTTAACAAGCAATCGCCATAAAAGATTGAGTTGGCTCCTGCCATAAAGCAAAGTGCTTGAATGCCGTCGTCCATTTGCTCTCTACCAGCAGATAATCGTACTTTAGAGCTAGGCATTAAAATACGTGCAATAGCGATGGTGCGAATAAACTCAAAGGGGTCTAAATCCTCTTCATCAGCTAAGGGTGTGCCTGCTACCTTAACCAAGTGATTAATAGGAACAGACTGTGGAGGAGGGTTCATGTTGGCTAATTCGGCTAAGAGACCAGCGCGTTCACGACGGGACTCACCAAGACCTACAATACCGCCACAGCAGACATTAATACCCGCTTCACGTACGCGCTCAAGCGTGTCTAAACGGTCTTGATAGGTACGAGTGGTAATGATATTGCCGTAAAATTCAGGGGCAGTATCAATATTATGGTTGTAATAATCTAAACCAGCCTCTTTAAGTTGTTCAGCTTGGCCTTCTTTGAGCATACCTAGGGTGACACAGGTTTCCATGCCTAGAGCTTTAACCTGACGCACCATCTCACTTACAACTTCTACTTGATGCTGTTTAGGACCACGCCATGCGGCACCCATACAAAAGCGTGAGGCACCTTGGTCTTTAGCAGCTTTAGCAGCTTTAACCACTTCCTCAACAGCCATTAATTTTTCTTTTTCTACATCGGTGGTGTAACGTGACGATTGAGGGCAATAAGTACAGTCCTCTGGGCAACCGCCAGTTTTAATCGATAATAAAGTCGATAGTTGCACCTCACCCACCTCATGAAATTGGCGGTGAATGGTTTGAGCTTGATATAAAAGCTCCATAAAGGGTAATTCAAATAATTCAGTCACTTGAGCAACTGACCACTTAGCAGTTTCAAGTTCAGTTAATGAATTTGTACGAGTTAAATCAATTGTTTCCATTTATGTCTCCGTTTAGATGTTCATAATCATAGTAGTTGTAAAGTAGATTTTCAAATGATTTTTTATGAAAGATAGGCGAAGATGAGCGAAGTTAAGAGAAGATAATTAATAGTTGTTCTTTTTTAGAAAAGACCTGCAGTTTGTGTGTTGATTTTTATGTGCTTTTTGAGTGTAATTTGAGGTAAGCACTTTTTTGCTCTGAGCGGTTATACTTAATTGCTTAAGCTTTAATTAATGAGGTTTTTTATGCAAACAGAAACGGTGAATTTAATAGGTTCCACGCCTGGTAAATCCTATCAACTCACGGCGCTTCATTTTGGTCCTGCCGATGGCAAAAAAGTCTATATGCAAGCGAGTTTACATGGTGATGAGCTGCCAGGTTCTTTGGTTTCTTATTATTTACATCAAGCCTTACTAAAGCTAGAACAAGAAAATCGGCTCCATGCGCGTATTGTTTTAGTGCCTTTTTGTAATCCAATTGGCCTAGGGCAAATGGTAAATTATCAGCATATTGGTCGTTTTCATTTAGCGACGGCTCAAAATTTTAATCGCCTCGGACCAGACTTTAATTTATTTGAAAAGCTACTTAAACTCATTGAGCAGCAGGGCATTTCTTGGTCCGATAATGCCGCCGAAAATACAGAATTAATTCGTCGTTATTATTTAAAGCGGGTGATAGATGACTTAACTGTTATTTCTGAAACTGACTCACTGCATAAAACCCTTTTAAGTTGGTCTTACGATGCGGATCTTGTGTTAGACCTACATTGCGATAATCATGCCGTCATGCATATTTATGGCATGCCAGATCATTGGTCTAAGCTAGAGCCTTTAGCACGTTATTTGGGTAGCCATTGTCAGTTACTATCTGAGGATTCAGGGAGCAATTCCTTTGATGAGGTGCTTTCATCAATTTGGCCGCGTTTACGTCAGCAATTTCCAGATGTGCCTTTAGAGCTAAGCTGTGTAAGTAGTACGGTAGAGTTTAGGGGTGAATATGATCTGTCGCACGAAAAAGCATCTAATGATGCAGATGCCATTCTCCAATATTTAAATCAGCAAGGCTATTTGCACTTACCTGTGTCGCAAGTCAAAGAGCTACCGCCATTGATTAGAGAGCCTCACCCTTTGGAAGGTCTGTCTTATGTTGCTGCGCCGGTGGCAGGTGTTGCTGTTTATTTGGTCGATGTGGGCGAATGGGTAGAAAAAGGTCAAGCCATTGTGGATATTCTTGATCCTATTAACTTGACTAAAACTACGGTAAGCAGTCCCGTCGATGGTGTGGTTTTTGCCCATAGCGCACAACGTTTAGCTCGACCAGAGCGTATATTAATGAGTATTTCTAGTCCTGTCGAGCATGGTCATTCGGGCTTATCGCCTTAATGTTGAGCAATGGATTTTTTATACTCCCTATAGCTGCTCGTTGTAAAAATCACCACTGCAAGCCAGACAAAAATATAGGCAATAAACTGGATGCCGTCAAAGGGCTCTTTGAGGATAAAGAGCCCGATTAAGAACTGTAAGCTTGGGTTGATATAAAGCAAAATCCCTAAGGTATTGAGGCGAATTCTTTTGGCTGCTGCTGCAAAAAATAAAAGTGGGTAGCTAGTTAATACCCCCGTACCAATGATCAATAAAATAATCTTTGTGGGTAAATTTAAGAATTGATACTCACCTAAGCTACTTAAATAAAATAAATAAGCGACAGCAAAGGGCAGCATTAATAAGGTTTCAATAGCAAAGCCTGGGATGACGGGCAACACAGCTTTTTTTCGTAATAGGCTATAAAAGCTCCACGAGATGCTAAGTAATAAGGCAATCCATGGGATTTGTCCGCCTAAAAAAGCTAACCACAAGACCCCACAACTGGCTAAAGCAACAGCAATGGCTTGGGTGCCGTTAATTCTTTCACCTATAAATAACCTAGCTAAGGCAATACTCATTAAGGGTGACATGAAATAGCCTAAGCTTGCCTCAACAACACGATTAATTCCTATGGCATAAATATAAACTAACCAATTTATCCCTAAGGCCATAGAAGCCAAAAAGAATACGGACATCACCTTAGGTTGCCTAAAGGTGGACCAGACAATATTTTGTTGTCTGCTAATAAAAAGTAAAAGCAAAGCACAAATTGAAGCCCAAAATACTCGGTGACCCATGAGCTGAGCGGCAGACATCCCTTGGTTATTAAGCATGGACCAATACAGCGGGAAAATGCCCCAAGTGCAATAACACATGAAAGCATAAAATACCCCTAGGCGAGTCTCTCTAGCTTGTGTACTAGGGTCTAGCGAGGTGACCATGGTGTGTTCAGAGTGCGTTGTCATAGGCGTTGAGCTTGGTTTATAAGCTTTCAAGTAACCAGTGCTGAAGAGCTACAACCGTTTTCACATCCTCAATTGTTTTATCTTTAAGTGCTTTTATCACCTCATCACGTGATAAAAGTACCGTATCGACTATTTCGTCTTCATCGGGGTTGAGTTGGCTATTCGCTTTAAGACCTGTGGCTTTGTATAAATACATATATTCATCACAAAAACCAGGAGCGGTATAGAAGTTATGAATTAGCTCTAAATGCTCAGCTGTGTAGGGCGTTTCCTCGGCTAACTCACGGGCGGCCGTGCTAATGGGGGTTTCAGATTCATCGCCATCCATTTTGCCAGCAGGCACCTCTAGTAATGGCTTATCTACTGGGTAACGAAATTGACGTACTAATACGACCTTATCGTCTTCTGTCACCGCTAAGACGGCCACTGCAGGGCAGTGACGCACCACCTCGCGGGTTGTTTGCTGGCCATTAGCTAAGGTGATGGTATCAACAAAGACTTGTACAATTTTGCCATCGAAAATTTCCTTGCTATTTACTTTGGTTTCTTTGAGATGCGCGAAGTCAGTCATGAGTGTGTCCTAATGAAATTTAATTAAGTTTTTTATTAATGCTTTTTTGTTGGGATTTTTTATATTGATTAAGGGAGCTGATACAAAAGACGAACACCCCAATCCAGACAAAAAGATAGCCAAAAAAGCGAGTTAGATCAAAGGCCTCATTCATTACAAATAGACCGATTAAAAATTGAATGGTGGGCGAAATATACTGCAATATACTAATGGTACTCATACTGATGCGCTTAACTGCTGCAGCAAAGAGTAACAGGGGTAAACCTGTGACTACGCCAGTACTCATTAAAACGCCCATATGCCAAATCGAAAGTCCACTAAAAATTAACTCGCCTTTGCCTTGTAGCCAAAACAAATAGAGTAATGCAAAGGGCACCATTAATAGGGTTTCTAGGGCAAAACCAGGCACTACTGGCAAGCTCGTTTTTTTTCTGAAAAGACTATAAATACCCCAAGTACTACTAAGTATCAATGCAATCCATGGGATATCACCGCTTAAAACACTTAGCCACAGCACCCCAAGTCCAGCTAATATCACTGCTATTAATTGGCTTTTGTTGATACGCTCACCAATAAACACCCTTGCTAAAAATAGACTAACTAAGGGTGAAATAAAATAGCCTAGGCTGGTATCTAAAACACGATTAATTGAAACACCGTAAATATAGGTTAACCAATTAAACGACAAAATAAGTGATGACAGGAAAAAGACGATCATCACCTTGGGTTGAGCTATTGCTGCCATCAAGGCTTTTTGCTGTCTAAAGACAAAAAGTAAAATGAGCGCAAAAACAGAGGACCAAGCAATACGCTGTGCCAGTACTTGCTCTGGGCCTAAACCATAGGAGCCAATAATGCTCCAATACAGAGGAAAAATGCCCCAAAAAATATAACAACTTAGGGCAAGTATAATGCCCAGCTGAGTCTCCGATGCATTGGAGGGACTCGTTTTATTATTCATTATGTTTAAGTTTGAAGTTTATAAAATAGGTGACATTAAACGTGCTGAAGCTCGAATCAAGCGCTCGTGTAGCGGCAGATTAATCAACTCATCTAGGTCGACTAACTCAGACTGCTCTAAGCTCTGATAGAACTCGTCAACAAGGTCTTTGTTAATTGTTTCGCTATAACTCACTACAGACAGTTCGAAATTAAGATAAAAGCTACGGTAATCAAAATTAGTACTACCAATAAAGCTAATATCCTCATCAATAATTAGCGTCTTAGTGTGAATCATTCGAGGCATATAGGTATAGAGCTTAACGCCACTGCGAATCAAGTCCTCATACCATGATTGTGCTGCCTTACCGACGATATAGGTGTCCGTTTTTTTGGGCACTAATACCTTAACATCCACGCCACGCAGAGCAGCGGATGTCAGCGCAAAAAAAGCGGATTCATCAGGCACTAAATAGGGCGTTGTGAGGTAAAGTCGATGTTGTGCTTTGTGCATGGCTTCAACCATGACCCGTAAAATTGGTGCCAGATCATTATCCGGTCCAGAGGGGATAAGTTGCATGGACAGCGGCGGTATTTTTAGCTCATCACAAATGATTTGAACTTGCTCATTATGACGTTTTAAACGCTCATCACTTTTTTCTTTTAAAAAGTGTAAAAGCTCCTCATCACCTCGGTTGGAGTAGTACCAATCCTCAACAAATACGGTTTGAAACCAATCAACAATGGGCCCTTCAAAGCACATATGTACATCATGGTAGGCGTTGGGGTCAATGCGTAAGTCTTGTGTGTCGGTAATATTTACACCACCAGTAAAGGCGATCTTACCATCACAGACTAGGATCTTGCGGTGATTTCTAAAGTTGATCAATGAAGATGAGGTTAACATCGAAATCTTATGGAAATAGCTCAGATGGCCACCTGCTGTTTCAAAGTCTTTCATAAAGCGTCTGCGCAGACTAAGAGAGCCCATCCCATCCACTAGTAAAAATACACGCACTCCTTGATTGAGCTTTTTAATCAGTAGATCACGTAGCTTGGTGCCAGTTTGATCGGGGGCGAAAATATAGTACTCAAGGAGAATATACTCCTGAGCTTTTTCAATGCTTTTAAAAATAGCATTGTAGGTTGCCTCACCACCCGAATAAATCTGATACGCGGTGGTGTATGTGGGTGGCATATTGGTGGTTTCACGAATTAGATTAACGAGAGGGCAAAACTTCTCATCTAAGGCTGTGATATTTAACCTATTTTCCCAAATCTTTTGCTGACGATGAACAAATAAGCGTTTTTGAGTCCGTGTCATTCTTTGTTTTTGTATTTTTTTAGGACCAAAGAAATGGTAAATAAATAAACCGACGAAAGGCAAGAGGCTGAGCGATAAAATCCAGGCAACCGAGGAAACCGGATTACGTCGTTGCAAAAGAATGGTGCCTACTAAAAGCACAAAATACACTGCCCAACATAAGAATAATATGCCACGCCAATGCTTAAGAAGCCATTCGATCATAATTCACTTAAGAAGAGAGGTTAAGTTTTTAGTCAAGAGTAGACTAATCATTAGAGCTTAGCTGAAATTACACAAAATTAAAAGGATAGGCTTGATCACAATATGGTAAAAATGCCTAAGATGAGGACACCTTAGGCATTATTTATCGTGTTATTTAGGGCCATATTAGTAAATCGTATCAGGGCCCACCGGCACAATACCGCTTGGGTTGAGTTGTCTGTGGCTGCCATAGTAGTGATGCTTAATATGATGCATATTGACTGTTGCTTCAATTTTAGGGTTACTCATCATGCGTGCCACAAATCGATGTAAATTTGGGTAATCTTGAATGCGCTTTTTATTGCACTTAAAGTGCCCGTAATAGACTGAATCAAAGCGAATTAGAGTCGTGAAAAGACGTATATCCGCTTCGGTTAATTGGTTGCCGACTAAATAATCCACCTCGCTTAATTCATCCTCTAAAAAGTCGAGGGTTTCAAAGAGTGGGGTATAAGCCTCTTCATACGCTTCTTGGGTGGTCGCAAAACCGCATTTATAGACGCCATTATTTAGGCTTTCATAGATGCGATCATTGAATTCATCAATTTCACCACGTAAAGGAGCTGGGTAAAAGTGCCCAGGTAAAGCGCCTAAATCATCAAAGGCTTCATTGAAAGTGCGAATAATCTCAGAAGATTCGTTATTGACGATTTTCTTTTCTTTTTTGTCAAACAATACAGGAACAGTCACTTTGCCAGTCATATCAGGCTTAGCTAAGCAGTAAATCTCGTATAAATACTTGGCATTGATGATGGGGTCGGGAATAACGTCTTCAGCAGCCTCAAAGTTCCAACTGTGGTCACCCATATGCCAATGCACTACTGAGACACTGATCATGTCTTCTAAACCCTTTAGAGATCTTACAATCATAGTTCGGTGTGCCCAAGGACAGGCCAAGCTGACATAAAGGTGATAGCGACCCCTCTCTGCGGGGTAAGCTTTTTGCCCCTCAGGGCCAGGACTGCCATCAGCCGTAATCCAATCTCTAAATGGAGAATCAGGGCGGATGAACTTACCGTCTGTCTTATTTTGTATTAAATCGTCTACTTGCCAGACGCCATTAACGAGTATGCCCATGTCAGCTCCTTTAAATTTTACTCTGTTTTAAGTTATACCAAAGATTGTGGCTGCTGAAAAGAAATTAGGACTAGCCAGCCAGTACTACTATTATTGACATGAATAGTAGCTGGCCTTCTAACTCTGCTCATCTATTCGCCATCTCTACCTTCGAACACTGCATGACAGGCAATTTGAATATTCTGGAATTGCAATAACTCAGGAGTTTCTTGTCTGCAGCGCTCATTCGCTAAGGGGCATCGAGGGTGGAAAGAGCAACCACTCGGTGGGTTTAATGGGTTGGGAACTTCGCCTGCCACTTGTATTCGACGCTTACCACTACCACTCATATCGGGAATCGCCCCTAATAACATTTTGGTATAGGGGTGACGCGGGTTTTCAAAAAGCTCATCGCGCGAGGCAATTTCCACAATTCTTCCCAAATACATTACTCCAACACGATCCGCCATATGGTGAATGACTGCTAAGTTATGTGAAATAAATAAATAACTTAGTCCCAGCTCTTTTTGTAGCTTTTTCATCAGGTTTAAAACCTGAGCTTGCACCGATACGTCTAAAGCCGAAGTCGGTTCATCACAGACAATAAACTCTGGGTTTAGAGCGAGAGCTCTGGCAATAGAAATACGTTGCCTCTGACCACCCGAGAATTGGTGTGGATAGCGATTAATGTCCGCCGCACTGAGACCCACTTGCTCTAGTAGCTCGACTGCACGTTGCTCTTGTTCAGCTTTGGACATATTGGTGTGGGTGCGCAAAGGTTCAGCAATAATACGACCGACACGCCAGCGCGGATTGAGACTGGCATAGGGGTCTTGGAAAATCATTTGTAGGCGACGTCGCATCATTTTAATTTGTTGTGAACTCATGCTTGAGAGCTCTGTGCCATCAAATTTAATGCTACCTTTGCTTAGACCATATAAGCCGGTTAAAAGACGTGCCACGGTTGATTTACCACAACCTGATTCACCTACTAGCGCTAAAGTTTCGCCTTTGTTGAGCGTAAAACTCACATCGTCTACCGCACGTAAATAAACCTTGGGTCGACGATAAATTACACGCTCTAACCAAGGAGCGGAGACATCAAAGTAGCGAGCAATATTTTTCACTTCAACTAAGGGCTGAGTTGTTTGAACGCTCATGCTTTTACCTCCTCATGTAACCAGCAAGCCACTAGTCGTTCGCCCACAGATAGTAAATTAGGACGTTCTACCAAACATTTATCAAATACATAGCGGCAGCGTGGGTTAAAGGCACAGCCCTTAGGAATGGCGTTGAGACGTGGCATACTACCAGGGATTTGTTCGAGCTCATGAATCTCTGGGTCCAAGGTAGGAATAGAGCGCATCAAGCCATTGGTGTAGGGGTGTAAAGCATTTTGAATCACCTCTTTAACTGGTCCAATTTCAATAATACGGCCTGCATACATTACAGCTACGCGATCCGCGGTTTCAGCAATCACACCCATATCATGTGTAATTAGCATCACCGCAGTGCCATTTTCTTTGCAAAGCTTTTTGAGTAAATCAATGATCTGCGCCTGAATCGACACATCTAATGCGGTTGTTGGTTCATCCGCCACAATGAGTTTGGGATCAGCCGCTAGTGCTAAAGCAATCACCACACGCTGGCGCATACCACCAGAAAATTGATGTGGGTAGTGATCAATACGCTCTCGAGCAGCAGGTATACCGGTTGCTTCTAGTAGCTCAATGGCGCGCTCTAGAGCCTGCTTATGGCTCATATTAAGATGTGTTTGTATGGTCTGTACAATCTGCTTTCCCACCGTATACAAAGGATTAAGCGAGGTAAGAGGGTCTTGGAAAATCGCCCCAATTTCACGACCACGCACTTTGCGCATTTCTTGTGGTGGTAAATTGTCGATACGTCGACCATCTAAATAAATTTCTCCGTTGCTAATGCGTCCTGGAGGATCTAATAAACCGATAATGGATGAGCCGGTCAGTGACTTGCCTGCACCTGATTCACCCACCACACCTAGAACCTCGCCACGGTCAATACTAAATGACACATCGTCGATGGCTCTTAATACGCCACGACGGGTAGGAAATTCGACATATAGGTTTTTTACTTCTAATAATGCGCTCATGGTTACAGCCTAGTTGAGTTTAGGGTTGAGCGCATCACGCAACCAATCGCCTAATAAGTTCACAGAAAGCACTAACAGCACTAGCATCACACCTGGGAAAATCGTAATCCACCATTCACCAGAAAACAGGAAGTCATTACCGACTCGAATTAAAGTGCCTAATGAGGGGGAGGTAGGGGGTACGCCAACGCCTAAGAAAGACAGTGTTGCCTCAGTAATAATGGCCGTGGCTAAATGCACCGTAGCCAAGACTAAGACAGGACCTAAGACATTTGGTAAAACATGGGTCAACATAATGCGTGGACTTGATACGCCAATGACTTTAGCTGCCTGCACATATTCCTTGTTTTTTTCTACCATGGTTGAACCGCGCACTGTACGAGCATATTGCGGCCATCCTGCAAGGGCAATGGCACCAATTAAGACAGGAAAAGATATGCTATCAAGCATATTTTGTGGAACCACAGCACGTGCTACCCCATCAATTAGAAGGGCAATTAAGATAGCAGGGAAAGATAGCTGCACATCGGCTACACGCATAATAAAGGATTCTACTCGGCCACCCGCATAACCAGCAATTAGACCAAGCAAAATACCAATCAGCATGGCTAAGAACACCGAGGCAAAGCCAATCAATAATGAAATGCGTGTGCCATAGAGTAATGATGAGAACAAATCGCGACCTTGGCTATCTGTCCCTAAAAGATAGGTCATTTTGCCATCGGCCTCCCAAGCAGGGGGTAGCAGCGCATCAAATAAATCAATAGAGGCTAAATTAAAGGGGTTATGTGGTGCTAACCAAGGCGCACCAAAAGCACCCAAAAATAAAATAAAGGTAACAACCGCACCAAAGATAGCCGTTGGCGAATGGCGCCAAGACCAAGCGATATCACTATCCCAAAAGCGTTTAAGAGCACCCATAGTTATTATGCTCCTGAGCGGTTGAGACTCACGCGTAGGCGTGGGTCAACCACAAAATAAAGTAAATCAACAATGAGGTTGATACTCACAAAAACTAAAGCAATCAAGCATAAATAAGCAGCCATCACCGGCACATCTGCAAATTGTACGGCTTGAATAAAGAGTAAACCCATGCCAGGCCACTGGAATACCGTTTCAGTCACAATGGCAAAAGCAATAATGCCACCGAGTTGCAGGCCCGTGATGGTAATTACAGGTACCATAGTGTTTTTTAAGGCATGACCAAAGTGAATGGTACGTTGGCTTAAACCTCTGGCGCGTGCAAATTTAATGTAATCCGTACGTAATACCTCGAGCATTTCTGAGCGCACTAGTCGTAATATTAAAGTCAGTTGAAATAAGCACAACGTAATCGATGGCAATATTAAATGTTTAATACCATCCCAACTAAATAAACCACT
>JAAZGT010000011.1 GCA_012511095.1 Alcaligenaceae bacterium | reverse complement strand
TTAGAGCAAGCGATGCCAGTGCAGCAGATTCCCGGTTTTGCTGAAGGTCATTTTTCTGTTCAAGATTTCGCGGCCCAACAAGCAATTAAAATGCTACCTTTAACTAACGGTCAACGTGTCTTAGATGCTTGTGCAGCGCCAGGTGGTAAGACCTCACATATGCTTGAGCATTATGATTTAGATATGACGATCTTAGATGTGGATGAGCGTCGACTTCAGCGTGTCCGTGAAAATCTAGAGCGTTTAAAGTTGCTTAAAGAGCAGCACCCAGATAATCCACAATACAAAATCCATAGCTTAGCAGCTGATGCCTCCGATCTTGGAGCCTGGTACGATGGCGAACCTTTTGATGTGATTATGGCGGATGTGCCTTGTACGGCGGCGGGTATTGTGCGTCGTCACCCCGATATTAAGTGGTTACGTCGCCCAGCCGATGTGGCTGCTACTTCTGAGTTGCAAAGACGTATTGTTAAATCACTTTGGGAGACATTAAAGCCTGGTGGTCATTTGCTTTATATTACGTGCTCGATTTTTCCCCAAGAGGGTGAGTCTCAAGCTACTTATTTCGAAAAGCATTTACCCAAAGTACAACGACTGTCAGCCCTAGGTCAGCTTTTACCCTTGCCCGATGAAAATGGCATGATTAAACATGATGGTTTTTTCTATGCATTATTTAAAAAGTTTGAATAAGTATGGTTTATACTTAAACTAATTATTATGAATAAGATTAAGTCTATCGCTCAGCACCTAAAGCAACTACTAATATTGCTGTTAATTATGTTGCTTACCGCTTGTGGGCAGAGTTCACTCAATGGTGAGTCACAACAAAACGCAACCTCCGATGCTAGGGTTGAAGCGATAGAGATCGTCAATTACAAGGTTGATGGTGACCAAGTACAATTAAAGATTAAGGCGGATTTAGGGGTGCAACTTGATCCAAGCCTAGCGAGTGCTGCTTTACATGGGGTACCTTTGTATTTTGTGTACGAGGTTAAAATCACCGAGCCTTGGTTATTCTTTTTTGAAAAAGAGCTCGGCTATCAATCCCAAGAATGGCGCATTGATTACCAGCCATTTTTAAGGCAGTGGAGCGTCAATGATGGTAAGCGCGCTAGCCAAGAAATTTCTTTAGAAGACTCATTAGAGCATATTAGTAGTGCTAATCATCAGCAGTTAAATTTATCAAAGCCTTTAGAGCCAAATAAAAAATATACCGCTAAATTAAGGTTGCACTTAGATACCACGCAGTTGCCTGGTGCTTTCCAATTCAACTTATTTAATTTCCGTAGTATTTGGTCACTTTCATCAGAATGGCAAAATTTAATATTTCAAACATCAACCTAACCATTCGCAACGTTGTTGCCTGGTTATTTAAAATCGGCTTAGCGCTAGGTGTGCTAAGCCTGATTACCTTGTTGTTCTTGTTGTTTCGTGCAACCGATAACGTATCGGGTTTGACGCAGCAATTTGATTTGTTATTGATGTTAAATGGCGTTTTAACACTGATTTTAGTGTTATGGGTGACGATTTTAATCGTACGCCTAGTGCGACAAATCCGTAGAAAGCAGTTTGGCGCCAAATTAACGAGTCGTTTTGCTTTTGTATTTGCTTTGATGGCGGTAATCCCAGGTGTGCTGATTTATGTGATTTCAGTGCAGTTTATGGCTAAATCGGTGGAGTCCTGGTTTAACGTTAAGGTCGATAGTGCTTTAGAATCAGGTCTTTCTTTAGGTCGAGCCTCTTTAAATGGCTATGTACAAGATCTAGAGACGCGAGCTAGGCAAATGTCGTTACAATTAAGTGGTCTAAGCGATATGCAAATGGCTGTGGATTTGGCCCGACAACGTGAGGCTAATCCAGTGATAAGTGATGCTCTAGTGTTTTCAGGCGGCCCTGGTAATCGTGTGATTGCTTTTGCTGGCTCAGGTTTTGCAAGTTTATTGCCCGAGTTGCCTTCTGCGAGCCTGATGAATCAGCTGCGATTATCCAATAGCTATGCTCAGGCTGAGATCATGCCAAACTCGGACCCTGATCAACCTACTTTTAGGATTCGCGTCATTGTGCCAGTTGTGGTTAATCAGGCTCGTTATGACAGCCTTGCTTTAAGTATTCCAACCTCAGAAAATTACTGGCTTCAAGTAACGCGTATGGTGCCAGAAAACATCACATTTAATATGAATGAGGTGCAACAAGGGATACGTGATTACGAGGAGTTATCCTTGTCGCGCACTAGCTTAAGAAGCCTATTTACCATTACCTTAACGCTTGCTTTGGTAATGACTGTATTAGCTTCATTAGCAGTGGCACTAAGCTTAGCTAGACGCGTAGTGCGACCTTTATTAACCTTGGCAGAAGGTACCCAAGCGGTAGCGGTTGGTGACTATAGGCCCTTACCAGAGCCAAACTTCCGTGATGAAATTTCTCAATTGACCCGTTCTTTTAACGTCATGACCTATCAACTCGATGAGGCTCGTCGTCAGGTCGAGACTAATCGCCAACAATTAGAAAAGTCCAATGTTTATTTGGAAAACGTGATGGCGAGCTTAAGTAGTGGGGTGATTGTATTTGACTCACGCTTTAATGTGACTTCGGTTAACCGCGGTGCTAGCGATATTTTACGAGTTGATTTACGTGCTGCTCCAGGTCGACCGCTTGAGTTTATTAAGGGTTTAGATGAGTTTACCAAGGCCATTCGCAATGCCTTTGCTAAACATGCAGCAGTAGAGTCAGAGCGAGCCTATTGGCAAGAGCAAATCGAATTAAATTTCGATGATGTTGATGCCCCTACTGAAAACCTTGAGCAACATCGTATTTGTACCTTATTAATGCGTGGTACACGCTTGATGGTGGATAATCATTTTACGGGCTATTTAGTGGTTTTTGATGATATTTCTGAAGTTATGTCGGCGAGTCGTACTGTCGCTTGGGGCGAGGTGGCGCGTCGCTTAGCTCACGAGATTAAAAACCCCTTAACTCCAATACAGCTATCGGCAGAGCGCTTGGCGATGAAACTTGAAGAAAAACTCGATGAAAAAGATGCGGCTATGCTTTTGCGTTCGACCAATACCATTATTAATCAAGTTACTTCATTAAAAAATATGGTCAACGACTTCCGGGATTATGCGCGAACACCGCCAGCAGTCTTTGCTAAAGTGAATATTAATGCCTTAATTATAGATATTGCGATTTTATACGGTTGGGATCCCGAGCAAAAAAATAAAGAGGAGCCATTGTCGCGTCAGTTAGAGCTTAATTTAGATGCTGATTTACCGCTGGTTGAAGCAGATGCGATGCAATTACGCCAAGTAATGAACAACTTATTAGGTAATGCGCGTGAGGCAATGGAGGGTTTAGAGCTTGAGGGCGATGAGCCCGGTATAAAAATCAGTACTAAATACCTAGTGTCAGAGCAAGACAGTAAACAAGAACAAGATATGGTGCGTATTACGATCGAGGATCGAGGCACTGGCTTTCCTGAGCATGTATTACAAAATGTGTTTGAGCCTTATGTGACAACAAAAAATACGGGTACTGGTCTAGGTTTGGCTATTGTTCGCAAAATTATTGAGGAACATCATGGCAAGATTGAGATTGCAAATGGTAAAAATGGTGGTGCTAGGGTATCAATTTTGTTGACTCAATTAGCCAAGCAAAGATAAAAGTAACAAAGCGTTGTTATAATCATAAGTTAATTAATGACATTTTTACAACAAAATGAGCCTACTAATATGGCACAAGCAGTTTTTGCTTCCTTTAAATATTAAGTAAAAAATAGTTGAGGTAATTTTATATGGCCAAAATTCTGGTGGTCGATGATGAAATTGGTATTCGTGAGCTACTCTCTGAGATCCTTTACGATGAGGGACATACAGTAGAGTTAGCAGAAAATGCCGCTGAAGCTCGCGCTGCGCGTTTGAGCTACCGCCCAGATTTGGTGTTGTTGGATATTTGGATGCCTGATACCGATGGTGTGAGCTTATTAAAAGAGTGGGGCACTCAGGGTTTATTAGATATGCCGGTGGTTATGATGAGTGGTCACGCCACCATTGATACGGCTGTTGAGGCGACTCGTATTGGTGCTGTAGACTTTTTAGAAAAACCCATCACCATGCAAAAGCTACTGAAAACAGTTCAAACTTGCTTGTCGCGGCCAGTGGTACGCAAAGTCCCTACAGAGATTCCAACAACTAAAAAGGCTGTGACACCGCAGCAAGGTGATGCAGTAGTGGGTGCCCAAGCTGTGGCAGCTGCGCCGGCTGCGCCAGCGCCAGTGGCTGAAGATGCTCATATTACCTCGGGTATGTTAGGGCGCATCTCATTAGATCTGCCTCTACGTGAAGCGCGTGATGATTTTGAGCGTGCTTATTTTGAGTATCATTTAGTTCAAGAAAATGGCAGTATGACTCGTATTTCTGAGCGTACAGGTCTAGAGCGTACTCACCTTTATCGCAAATTACGTCAGTTAGGGATTGATACTTCACGTAAGCGTAGCGCCAATAACTAATCATAGTTTATTAGGTCATTTAGGCAATTTTTAGAGCGTCAATATGAAAATTCTAATTGTCGGTGTAGGGCGAGTCGGTGCAGGCTTGGCGCAAATTCTAGTAAATGGCAAAGATGACGTTACCGTGGTCGATACTGACCATGAGCGCTTAAATGACTTACAAGAGCGTTTTGATTTACGCACGGTCCACGGTGATGCTAGTTCACCTGTGGTTTTAGAAAAAGCGGGCGCACATGAGGTGGATCTCATGGTGGCTTGTTCAGCGACTGACGCTGTCAATTTAACTGCCTGCTACCTTGGCCGTGAGGTATTTAATATACCGCGACGCGTTGCCCGTATCCGCACCCCTTATTATTTAAATAATAAGGACTTCACGAGTGAAAAATTTGGTGTGGATCATATTATTAGTCCAGAAAAAAGTCTCACGGACTATATTCATCACCTCGTTGAGTTTCCCCAAGTACTGGAGATTGTTGAGTTTGCCAACGGTTTAGTGGCAATTTTGACCTTAAAAGTCGGTGCTAATAGTCCTTTCTTAAAACTACAAATTAATGAAACACATCTCAATTTGCCCGACTCTAATGGTCGTATTTTAGAGGTCATTCGTAAAGGCAAAAGTTTACCCTTAGAGCGCACCTTTAGTTTAGAGCACGACGATGAGGTAGTGCTTGCTGTTGACACAGATGAAACGCATAAAGCGATTAAGCAGCTACACAAGCGTATGCTACGAGTAAGAAATATCATGATTGCTGGTGGCGGTAATATTGGTGAGCGCTTAGCTAGATTATTGGCAAAAGAAGATTACAACGTGCGCATTATCGAGCTCAAAGAGGAGCGCTGTCACGAGCTATCTAGGATATTACCTGAAAATGTCATCGTAATTAACGGCAATAGTACCGATGAGGCTTTGCTCATCGAAGAGCATGTCATGGATATGGATGCCTTTTTAGCGGTCACCGATGCTGATGAAGACAATATTATGTCGTCATTACTGGCTAAGCGTTTAGGTGCAGAAAAGGTGCTTACCATCATTTCACGCCAATCCTATGGTGAACTAGTTCATGGTACTGCCATTGATATTGCGGTATCCCCTATTTGGAGCACCATCAGCGCCTTAATGCGCGATTTAAAGCAGGGTTCGGTTGAGCATGCACATCGTTTACGACAGGGGCAATCAGAGGCAGTAGAGTTTAAAGTTTTAGGTGATGATAAAAACTCCAAAGTGGTTGGGCGCACTGTCGATGAAATACGTTGGCCTAAAAATGCCGTTGTCGCAGCTATTGTACGCGGCAAAGAGGTAATTATACCGGTGCCCAATACGGTGATTCAGCATGAGGATCACGTGATTGTTTATGCCAGTGACATTAGGACAATGGAGCAGGTTAATAAGTTGTTCCAAGTCTCAGCCTTGGTGCTCTAAGCCTATTAAGGCACAAGTGTTTCTATGCATCATTTACTTAACTCTCTACATAAGCTGGGCTTGGTCATCATGGCTTTTTCATTGACCTTGCTGTTTCCACTTGTTATTTCGCTTTTTATAAATGATGGAGCGGCCAAACATTTCCTACATTCTTTTGCTGGGGTTTTTGGCACAGGCTTGTTGCTGACTGCTTTGTGTACTCCGTTTAGAGGCCCTTTACGCCTACGTGAAGGTATTTTATTGGTATTTTTGTCTTGGCTTTGTTTGGCGGTAGTAAGCTCAGTGCCAATTTATTTAGCGACCCAGTTAACCCAAGAAAACTTTAGTTTCACCAAAGCATTATTTGAGGGTATGTCAGGCCTAACCACAACAGGTGCTTCGGTAATTAATGAGGTTGAAAAGCTACCTGACTCGGTTAATATTTGGCGCCATTCCTTGTTGTGGTTTGGTGGCATGGGGATCTTATTATTGGCCATCGCAATCTTGCCGCTATTTAAAGTGGGTGGGCGTGAGTTAATGATGAGTGAGATGCCAGGCCCTTTAAAAGACGAAAGGCTAACACCACGTATTGCGAGCACAGCTAAAAGCCTATATAGCATCTATTTTGTTATGAGTGTTTTGTGCTTAATATCTTATCGAGTGGCAGGATTAAACTGGCTTGATGCTTGGTGTCAGGCTGCATCGACGATGGCCTTAGGTGGTTTTTCAAGTTTTAATTCGAGTTTTCAGAGCATTGATAATGTAGCAGTAGAGTCGGTGGCTGTGGTCTTTATGTTGTTTGCTGGCATTAACTTTGCAACCCATTTTAAGGCCTTAAAATCTCGTAGTCTGCGTCAATATGCCTATAGTCCAGAGGCTTTTACCTTTCTTAAATTAGTGTTAGGTAGTGGTGTTTTAATCAGTGTTTATCTGTACTTTAATCAGGTCTATGATACTTGGTTTGATGCCTTCCGTTATGGCATCTTTAACACGGTTTCTGTTGCTACGACCACGGGGTTCGCGAGTGCGGATTACCTTGGTTGGCCTTTGGTGATACCAGTCTTTATGTTGGCGCTAGGCTCTTTTGCCTCATCAGGAGGCTCTACGGGGGGCGGTATTAAGTTAATTCGAATCTTATTAGTATTTAGACAGATTCGTGTGGAGATATTGCGTTTACTGCACCCTCATGGTGTATTCCCAGTGCGTTTCGGTAGAGTGGTTGTATCTAACACTTTGCTTCTTTCGATCATGATGTTCATTGCAATGTACTTCATGACCATTATGGTTGGCTTTGCGCTATTTGCGCTGTCTGGTGCTGATCCTATTACCTCTCTTAGTGCCGCTGTGGCGCTAGTTGGAAACATCGGTCCCGCCTTAGGCTCGGTAGGGCCGATGAGTAATTACGCGCATTTTAATGAGTTTCAATTGTGGGTTAGCTCCGCCCTTATGTTAGTGGGGCGCTTAGAACTGTTCACAGCTTTTGTGATTTTCACACCACACTTCTGGCGCGATTAATAAAGAGTTACATATTGTTTGTGGGGTGTGCATGGGTTTAGGCCAACCATAGGCGATTAAACGCCACCGCGGTAGCCAATATGCCGCCATGCCTCATAAATAGTGACAGCAACGCTATTAGCTAGGTTAAGGCTACGCCCTGTAGTTAACATTGGCAATCTAATCGCTTGACCTGCGCCGATTGTTTCTAGTTCCTCGGGTGTTAGGCCAGCACTTTCACGCCCAAAAATAAAGCAATCACCATCTTGGAACTCAACCTCTCCTAGACTTCGTTGAGTTTTACTAGATAGGGCAAAACACCGATCTCTAGCTGCGCCTGTCGAGATAATAGCCTCTTCTAGACTATCGTGTGTTTTTAAATCGGCCCACTCGTGATAATCTAAGCCCGCGCGTTTAAGACGTTTATCATCTAGTTCAAAGCTAAAAGGCTTAACGAGGTGTAATTTGCTACCCGTATTGGCTGCAAGTCGAATAATATTTCCCGTATTTGAAGGGATTTGAGGCGAAACTAAAATAATATGAAACACGATATTGACTTTAATGAGTTAATAGCTGAGCGCGAGCTAAGACAATGACATGAATGCGCTTTACTCCCGCCGCTTTTAGTGCTTGGCAAGCACTATCAATGGTAGCACCACTAGTTAGCACATCGTCGATTAAAATAACCTCATCTTCTTCGAGTCGATAAGAGCAATAATAGAGATCACGTACATTGAGACGTCGTTCTAGACTATCGAGCGATTTTTGTTCGGTATAAAGACGTGTTTGGTCGCGACGAAGCGCATCATGGCTAATACGCCAACCGTTGAGCTTAGCAAGCTCTTTGGCAATTTCAGATGCAGGATTATAACCCCTTTTTTTAAGGGATTGATGGCTAGCAGGTAGGGGAATGCATAATCTCCCAGCAGGGATATTTAGTCGTTGTTGTTGTAGTCGTGCTTGTAATAAACGCGCAAAGGGTTTGGCCAAACTAAGTTGTGACGAGTTTTTAAAGCGTAGCACGAGTGATTTCAATGGCATAACATAATCAAAACCAATACTAAGTCGCTCATAATGTGGTTTAGATAAATAGCATGACTCACAATAGCCCAAACCGTCTAAAGCAAGTTGACAACGATTGCAACGATGCTGATGGCTGGCTGTGGCCTCTAAAATATCGCTAATGCAAGCCGAACAAAAGCTACCTGCGAGGCACAGATCTTGGCAAAGTGGGCAACGACCCCCAATGTAGGGGACAATATGTTTAAAAAGAGTGTCGGGGCGGCGTATTTGTGCCGCAATAATCTCACCTAAGTGTCGCATATAAAACCCCCATAAAATGTGTAAATAGTCCCTTAAATGTTATGGGTTGTTTTAACATTCTGAGCGACTCGTGGAGTATGATAGGATAAGTTTATCCAGTGTTTTTTGATTGATATGAGTGTGCAACAATCCCAACAAGTTCTAGCAATTAATCATGATCATGTGGTGCAGCAATTTAAGCGTCGCCAGATGCTTCAACCTGCTCGCTTTATGCTTGATGAGGTCGCCGCCCGTATGATCGATAGGCTCAAATATATTAAGCAGCAACCTAGCGCGATATTAGATGCCGGTTGTGGCTTGGGTGATGGTATTGCGGATTTGCATGAGCTATACCCTGAGGCTGACTTTA
>JAAZGT010000096.1 GCA_012511095.1 Alcaligenaceae bacterium | reverse complement strand
TTTTCTATAATCTCAGCTGCTTTTTGCTCGGTCTCGGCAACTTGCTCTGCAGAAGCACCCGCTGGAAGATTTAATTGAATATGGTTAATAGAGCGACGCTCTTCTCGTGTGTAACGAGATTTATTAGATTCGTAATACTGCTCTAGCTCAGTCTCAGTAGGTACAGGTACCGCATTAACCGCTGCCTCCTCGTTGAGGATAATGTATTGAGCATCGGTATGACTCGGCACCTCTAGACTGTTTTTATTAGCATCGTACCAAGCCTTTGCCTCAGCTTCAGTTGGCTCATTATCAGTAAAATAACTAGATGCCTCAAAGAGTCTTAAACGCACAGAGCGCTCTTGTAACAATGAAGATACTACCGCTTCCTCTACTTGTGAAGGAATGGTGAGTGATTTCATTACGGGTTGAGCCACTTGCTCTAAAGCTAGGGTGTAGCGGATGCTGTTTTGATACATATTGGCATCAATACCCACACGCTGTAGAAAATCACTGTACTTTTGAACGCTAAAACGACCATCCTCGTGGAATTGAGGATCTTGTGCAATGGCTTGTCTAACCATTTCATCAGTCGCTGAATAATGAGCGCTTACGACTTGCTCATGTAAGACACGGCTATTAATCATTTGCTCAAGGAAAGCGCGACGGTTTTGAGGTACATCAACCTGACTAATATCAAATTGATTACCCTCTTGAATTCTAAGCTGGTTTAAGCGCTCACGCCAATCCATATTGAACTGATCGCGCGTGATCTTTTGCTCTTTAATCTGAGCTAAGGGTGCATCATTTGATAATAACCCTTGATAGTTAGCTACGCCTAAAAACACAAAAGAAGGCACGACAAGAACGATAATCAACACCAGCATCCATTTCTGGTGCCTACGAATAAAATCTAACATTCAACCTATATCCACGAATTGAGAAAATCTGCAACCTGTCATTTTAAGATCAAAAGCATTCAAATATAGAAGATCAGTGCTCAAGTCTTAAAAAAGTCACGATATTTGATAGCTCTCAGTACAACTATATTAGGAATCAGGGTAACTAACCTCTAGGATTTCAAGCTCTTGCTTACCATTAGGCGTGTTGACATATACCACATCACCCTCTTTGGCTTTCATCAGTGCTCGTGCCACAGGCGAAATCCAGCTGATTTTACCAGCAAGTGGCTCAGCCTCATCAATACCCACGATGGTGACTTTGAACTCTTCATCATCTTGATTGATGTACTCGACCGTCGCACCAAAAAATACTTGATCACGGTTAGTCTGCAAATGTGTATCAACTACCTCAATGGTTTCTAAACGCTTGGTTAGAAATCGTATACGCCAGTCAATCTCACGTAAACGCTTTTTGCCGTAAATATAGTCACCATTTTCTGAACGGTCACCGTTAGAAGCCGCCCATGACACAATATTTACAATCTCAGGGCGCTCTCTATTAACTAGGTCAGCAAGCTCATCGCGCATTTGGTTATAACCACCGCGCGTAATATAGTTTTTCGCACCAGGGGGGATAGACAAGCCCTGTGACATTACCTCATCATCGTCGAAAGAACTATCTTCTTTAACAAAGGCTTTACTCATAGAAAACCTCCATAAACTCTAAATTAAACTTAATCGATTTAAGCAGTAATTAATACTGCTCATATCCTAAATGATGCCAGATCGGCGTTAAACCAGTGGGTAATGGTGGTAAGTGTCCGAGATCTAAACGACTTTCTTTGGGGCCGTGAAAATCTGAACCCGCCGAGGCGTAGAAACCATACTGACGACATACATCAGCATATTGATAATATTGGTCATGCGTATGAGAACTAGTAATCACCTCTACTGCCTCGCCGCCAAGTGCCTTAAATGTACGCCACAACTCAACAAATTGACTCTTAGTGTACTTATAGCGACCTGGGTGAGCAATTACCGACACACCACCGGCCTCTTTAATCCACTCCATGGCTTGTGGTAATGAGGCCCATGTCATAGGTACATTAGCTGGTCCTTTATCGCTTAAATAACGATCAAAGACCTCTTGCATATTTTGACAATAACCCTCTTGTACCAAATAGCGCGCAAAATGTGAACGGCTAATTAGCTCAGGGTTAGAAGCTAATTTTAACGCACCCTCAAAAGTATTAGGAATGCCAAGAGCATCAAATTTCTCGGCGATCTTGAGCGAGCGATTATCTCGATCGGCACGAATAGTTGTTAAACCCTCATTTAAGGTCTTATTATCTGGGTCGAAATTTAAACCAACTAAATGAAGTGTACGATCTTGCCAGGTCACTGAAATTTCAATCCCAGTGATGTAATCCATACCTAATTCATTAGCTGTTTTCTGTGCAATCGCTTGGCCTGAGGTCTCATCATGATCCGTCAAGCTCCACAAACGTACGCCATTATCGTAGGCGCGCTTTGCCACCACTTCGGGTGCTAAGACACCATCTGATACAGTGGAGTGACAATGCAAGTCGACACACATAAAGTTTTTGCTTTTCAATGGTTTATCCTATTTTTTCTAAACTAGAAAGTGAAAAGAGTTAACACTCTATTATACTATTTTAGTGCCAATAGCGTTTTGCCTCTGCTTTCACACTATGATGCAACAGTCCTAAATCACTGGAATAAACAACGATTGCACCCGCTTCTATGGTGTTATAAAAATGGCTCCCAGCCTCTAACCAACGTCGCACTACCTGTTGATCAGGGTGTTGATAACGGTTGTAATGACCTGCTTGTGCAATCGCTAGCTGGGCCCCAAGTTGTTGAATAAAGGCGTTTGAAGAAGAGGTTTTAGAACCGTGATGCCCAACCACCACTACCTCTACCTTGTTTAGCTGCTTATCTTTTATTAATCTAGCCTCAACTGCTTGATCAATATCGCCTGTTAGCAGTAATTTATGGTTTCGGCCCTCAATCAATAAAACACAGCTTTGCTCATTTTCACTTTTAGTGGCTAAAGGCATTAAGACCTCTTTTGTGGGCCAAATAAAACGAAAACCAACACCATCAAGCGTCATTTCATGTCCTGCCAAACAAGCCTCAGCTCTTAGCTGCCTATTTACGGGTTGATACTCTTTATTGAAAATACGCTCTTCTTTAGCTAGCCAATTATCCATTCTAAAAGAGCTAAAGACATGCCCTACTGAAACTTGGCTCAACAACTCAGAAAAACCACCCGCATGGTCTAAATCACTATGCGACACAATGACATAGTCCAAGTGCTTAATACCGAGAGCTCTGAGTACGGGAATTATCACCTTAGTACTTGCCTCATAGTCATAAGCGGTACGTGGGCCCAAGTCAAAAAGTAAGTGATGCTGCTTGGTCTTTATTAGGATGGCACTACCCTGTCCGACATCAAGCACATAAGCCTGCCATTCGCCATGGCTCATTGTATTTTTAACACTAAAACCCATAAAAATTGGCAATAACCACAATAACGACAAGGTACTCCACTCTGAAAAGCGTGCAATTAATAAGGTGAAAATGGCAAAAAGACTCAGTAAAACCGCCCACATCGGCATGGCAGCCACATCAAATAAAGCATAAGGCCAAGCTGCCAATTTCGCACTTAATTCTAGAGTCAGCCATAAAACACCATGAACAAGTTGTGCTAAATACTCATTAAAACCATTTAATATGTCAAATTGACTACAAAAAGCTAAAAATAAAGAAGCAGGAGTTACTAAAGTACCGATTAGAAATATTGCATAGGCATTAATCAGCGGTGACACCAACGATACCTGGTGAAACAGCAAAGCCAATAAAGGTGCTAAGCCCAAAAATATAGCAAATTGCGATTTTGCCCAAGCCCTTACGCCGAATAAGAGTCTTTGCTTAATCCCATCGCCCCTTAAAACCTCTTTGAGCAACATAATTAGTACCAGCATGGCGCCAAAAGACAGCCAGAACCCTGTACTCAATACAGCCCATGGATCGATTAAAAGGACTAGCAAGGCAGCAACCGAGAGCACCATATGGATTGACCAATGCAAGCCTAAGAGAAAATTGCCATAGAAAATCAATAACATAAAGAAACTACGTTGAGCAGGAACGCCCCAACCAGCGATTTGAGCATAAAAAAAGGCCA
>JAAZGT010000095.1 GCA_012511095.1 Alcaligenaceae bacterium | reverse complement strand
GCGCGTAATCTCGAAGAGTTACGTCGCAAATTGCTAGACCTTTATCAACATAGTGGTTTTGAATTAGTAGCGCCGCCTTTAGTCGAGTTTACGGAGTCGTTATTTGCTGGTCAGCGTACTGATCTGCCACTTAAAACAGCTAAGGTCATTGACCAATTAAGCGGTCGTACCATGGGCTTACGCCCTGATATTACTCCTCAAGTAACGCGTATCGATGCACACTTATTAAATCGTCAAGGTGTAACGCGACTTTGTTATTGTGGTGTGGTATTTCATGCCTTACCTAATGATTTAATTGGTGATCGTGAGTTGGTGCAGATCGGTGCCGAGATCTACGGTTACGATGGCGTAGAAGCTGACTTACAGATTATTAGTCTTGCTTATGAAACACTTAAAGTAGCTGGTATTGATGATGCTACTTTAGACTTAAATCATCCGGCCATCATGCGCGCATTATTGGCTGCGCATCCCGCACTCGAAAATGAGGCAGATAAGCTTAATGCTTTTGTTCGAGAAAAAGCAATAACTAGTTTAAAACTATTTTTATCGCAATTAGATGATGTGCCAGTAGAGATTAAAGAGGCCTTATTAACCTTGCCTCAACTCTATGGTGGCAAAGAGATCATCGCTGAGGCACGTGTGCGTTTGCCTAAAATGCCTGAAATTCAAGAAGCTCTTGATGAGCTTGATGAGGTCGCTAAACGATTCCCATCAGTTAGCGTGGATTTGGCTGATATTAGCGGTTATGATTACCATACTGGCATTAGTTTTGCACTTTATGTAGAGGGTTGGCATAACGCAGTAGTTCGCGGTGGCCGTTATGATAAAGTAGCTCACGCTTATGGCAGAAATCGTCCGGCAACTGGTTTTAGTTTGAACTTACGTAGCTTAGTTCAGGGTTTGCCTGCTGCTGAACCTGCAGAAGCTATTAAAACTGCTTGGTCTGATGATAAAGATCAACTTGCCAAAATCCAGCAGTTGCGAGCCGAAGGCCATATTGTTGTGCAGATTTTCCCAAATACAGAGCAAGTTAACGAGGAGTATATTTTTACTCGTGAACTCGTGTTTGTTAATAATCAATGGCAGTTAAAAAGTATCAGCTAATCAATCATTTAAGCGCCACGGTGCGAGCTGATTAAGATAGACTAGACTGATCCAGTTTTTTTTTTATCTAAATTATGAGCAAGAACGTTGTAGTGATAGGTACCCAGTGGGGTGACGAGGGTAAGGGCAAGATTGTTGACTGGCTAGCAGAGTCAGTTCATGGTGTTGTTCGTTTCCAAGGCGGCCATAATGCCGGTCATACTTTATGGATTAATGGCGTAAAAACCGTTTTACGTCTCATTCCATCGGGCATTATGCATCCGCACACCATTTGCTATATCGGCAATGGCGTAGTTCTTTCACCTGAGGCTTTATACTCTGAAATTCAAGAGTTAGAAAGTGCTGGCGTTGATGTACGCTCACGCTTAAAGATTTCTGAAGCTTGTCCTTTAATTTTGCCTTATCATGTGGCAGTTGACCAAGCCCGCGAAGCTCAAAAGGGCGATCAAAAAATCGGTACTACCGGTCGTGGTATTGGTCCAGCCTATGAAGATAAGGTTGCGCGCCGTGCTTTACGCATTCAAGACTTATTTTTACCTGAGGTGTTTGAGACTAAACTACGCGAAGCAATTGATTATCACAACGCGATTTTAGTTGACCATCTCAATGCAGAGCCTGTTTCTTTCGAAGAGGTTAGGGATCTGTGCGTTAAGCTAGCCGAGGTACTTAAGCCTATGGTTGCTGATGTATCTTATTTGCTATACGAAGCTCGCAAAGAGGGTAAGCGTCTGTTGTTTGAGGGTGCTCAAGGTGCTCTATTAGATATTGACCACGGTACCTATCCTTTCGTGACCAGTAGTAACTGTATTGCAGGTCAAGCCTCAACGGGTTCAGGCGTTGGTCCTCAAGAGTTGCATTATGTGCTTGGTATTACCAAAGCCTACTGTACTCGTGTTGGATCGGGTCCTTTCCCATCTGAATTAGAGTGCAATATTGGTTTGCTTCTAGCTGAAAAGGGCAACGAGTTTGGTGCTGTAACAGGTCGTCCACGTCGTTGTGGTTGGTTCGATGCAGCCGCGCTTAAGCGTTCCGTTATTGTTAATGGTATTAATGGTCTTTGCGTTACTAAGCTAGATGTTTTAGATGGCTTAGAGGAAATCGGTTTATGTGTAGGCTATGAGGTTGATGGCGAACGTGTTGATGTTCTTCCATATGGTGCTTACAAGGTAGCCGAAGCTCAACCAATCATTGAAATGATGCCTGGTTGGTCTGAAAGCACTGCTGGTGTCAAAAATTACGATGATCTGCCAGAAAATGCGCGTAAATTAGTTGACCGTATCGGTGAACTATGCGAGGTGCCTGTAGCAATGATTTCTACTGGCCCAGAGCGTTCTGAGACCATTTTATTAGATAACCCCTTTGGTCTTTAATTGATATTAGACGTTTGAGAGGTGTAATATGTCGGTCCCACCAAGCACAGATAGAGACTTATGGGTTAGTTGGAGTGATTATCATCGACTAATCGAAACTTTAGCTCTTAAGATATACGAATCAAAGTATCAGTTTGATACCATTGTTTGTTTAGCTCGTGGTGGTGTTAGGGTGGGCGACGTATTATCCAGAATCTTCGATGTGCCTTTAGGTATTCTGGCTACTAGCAGTTATAGAGAGGCCGCTGGTACGCAACAAGGTCAATTGGATATCGCGCAGTTTATTACTATTACTCGTGGTAGTTTAGAGGGCCGTATTCTGTTAGTAGATGATATGGTGGATACCGGTCAGACCTTTAAAAAAGTCAATGAGCATTTGCTCAATGAATTTCCACAAATCGAGGAAATGCGCAGCGCAGTTTTATGGCTTAAGGCACACGCAATTTTAGAGCCAGATTATTACTGTCAGTATCTCGAAACTAATCCATGGATTCATCAGCCCTTTGAAGACTACGATAGTCTCAGACCGCACCAATTAGAGTCTTGGATTCGCAAGGGTAAACCTTCTCAATAAATGTAGTTTAAAAGCTTTTATTAACGCTTTTAGCGTAATTTAAATGAATTTTATTTGCCTTTTCTATGGTTTTAAGCTATAGTAAAGGGCTATTATTTTACTTTTATTTTCTTATTAAACCTTTTTAGTTGATTGTCTATGCCACAAGTACGTATTAAAGATAATGAGCCGTTTGAAGTTGCTTTACGCCGCTTTAAGCGCACTGTTGAAAAAACCGGTCTTTTAACTGAGTTACGCGCTCGCGAATTCTACGAAAAACCAACTGCTGAGCGTAAGCGCAAAAAAGCAGCTGCTGTTAAGCGCCACTACAAGCGTATTCGCAGCCAACAGTTGCCTCCACGCATGTACTAATAGAATAAAGATTTTATTCTGAGTTGATTCCTGAAGAGTATATCCAGGAACTGCTTGCGCGAGTTGATATTGTTGATGTCATCGGCAAGTATGTTCAACTAAAAAAAAGCGGGCAAAATCTTCAGGGACTTTGCCCCTTTCATCAAGAGAAAACGCCTTCTTTTACCGTGAGTCCTACCAAGCAGTTTTACCATTGCTTCGGTTGTGGGGCTCATGGCTCAGCTATTTCTTTTCTTATGGACCATGTGGGTCTGAGCTTTCCAGAGTCTGTTAGGACTCTGTCTGACTCGGTCGGCATGCGCATGCCTGAGCGTAATTATAGTCCTGAGGCTCGTGCTCGATTTAAAGAGCGCAAAACTCGCTATGATTTACTACATGAGGCCCTAGATAAGGCTCAAAACTACTACCAACAGCAACTGAGCCAATATCGTCCTGCTCAAGAGTATTTAATTAATCGCGGTTTAACACCTGAAATTGCTCAACGTTTTGGATTGGGCTGGACAGGTAGTGAGCGACAAAATTTACGTCGTGTTTTCGAAAACTATGAAAACGAGCTTTTAGTTGATGCTGGTCTAGTTGTTCAAAGCGAGCAGGGCTTACTCTACGATCGATTTCGTGAGCGTCTTACATTTCCTATTTATAATCACCGTGGTCGTTTAATTGGCTTTGGTGGTCGTATTATTGGTAAAGGTGAGCCTAAGTATTTAAACTCACCTGAAACAGAGCTTTTTCATAAGGGTAGTGAGCTTTATGGTCTCTGGGAAAATCGCCAGGGTATTCGTAAAGCAGCTACTGTATTGGTGGTAGAAGGCTATATGGATGTGGTTGCCTTAGCACGTTACGGCGTTGATTATGCCGTAGCCACTTTGGGAACAGCTACTTCTGCAGAGCATTTAAACCGTTTAATCAAAGTTACTAATCGCATAGTATTTTGTTTTGATGGTGACCAAGCCGGACAAAGAGCAGCTTGGCGTGCCTTGAATACTTCCTTGCCATTATTGCGCGATGATATTTCTTTGCGCTTTTTGTTTTTACCCAAAGAACATGATCCTGACTCCTATGTTCAGGTTTTTGGCGTCAAAAAGTTTGAAGAAAGTGTAGCGGAAGCTCAAGCCTTATCAGGCTTTATGCTAGATTCGTTGGCGGATAAGCATAACTTAGATGAAGCCGAAGGTCGTGCAGCTTGCCTACAAGAAGCTTTAGCACTCGTAGAGGAAATACCTCAATCGACCATTCGTGCGCAAATTGAAAATGAATTGGCTCGCTTGGTGCGCTTTACAACAGATGAGTTTAGAGAGGCTTTAAGTCGTTATCGTCAAGCTAAAGAGGAGTCTACTAGGCCTTTTATAGCCCCTGATAGTAGAAATCAAGCTCAACCACATACTAATCAGCCGGTTACCATGCCGACTGACAGGCAGAGTGCACCAAGAGCTCAAACTAGGACATCAACGCCATCAACAGGGCGTCCTAATTACAAAACAACTACTGGCTATCGCAATAGACGTAGCAGAGTAAGCGAGGCCATACGCCAACCAATGCCTTTAGCAAGGCAATTATTGAGTTTATTGGCAAATTACCCTACCATCTTAGATAAGATAGGTGAGAGGCAGCTTGAAATTTTACGACATCATCCCCATATGGATGTTGTGGTTGAGTTTATCGTATTCGCATTTAAGAGCGGGGCACGTCATATTGGTTCGCTAATTCAACAAGCCGAACAAGGAAGTCCACTTCATCAGCTCCTGATCTCTTTAGGCAAAGATAGCTCAAACTTAGAAACACTCCCTAATCCTGAGGCGGAGTGGAATGATGCAATAAAAAAAATTGAACTTGAAAACTTAGAAGCTGAAATAGAAAAATTAATTAGTTCAGGTATGAGAACTGATAACGAACGCAAGCGTTACTTGGCGGTACTTGCACGTTACAATTTCCTCAAGTCCTAAGCAGTTCATGCTACAATAATTGGTTATATTTACCGCCGAAACTTACGTTGACAGGGTACTCATTAAATGGTTAAAAAAACTGACACCACTAAAACTGTGGCCGCTAAAAAAGCAGCTTCAAAAGCATCTAAGTCTATTGATGAGGCATTAACAACTGCAGATGCAGTTGAGACAGAAGCGTCAACTGCACCCGCTAAAAAAGCAGCAAAAAAAG
>JAAZGT010000094.1 GCA_012511095.1 Alcaligenaceae bacterium | reverse complement strand
GTTAACTTGTTAAAGAACGTTTGGTTGATTTCAACCAAGTAATAAATCAAAAACTAATTCATTACGTCGTTGGTATCAAACCCGCTGATTACGACGCTTCGTAAGCAGCAAAGATTTAAATTATGACTCATCTAAATCTCTTTGTCAACACTTTTTTAAAAAATCTTTTAAATAAATTGAAAAGCTATTTAAAAGTGTTGTTTTGTGCTTGGCGTATTTATGTACTGCTTGGCACCTAGGGTAATCCCTAGACCTCTTGTCGAGGAAAGATATGAATTATGAGCTATATTTTTGATGCTGTCAAGCTTATGGTCTTTTTGCTTCAAAATATTGTTGTGTAAAAACACACACATAATTCCTTGTGAACTTTTATTATAGCCATTTTCTTAATTAAAACAACTACTTTGCTGCTTTTTTTCAGATCTTCTTTTGTAACCTTCAAATCACTCCTCTTGATCTGCATCAAGCCGATCACTAAGTCTCGTTGTATTTGTGCATACACTTGGTAATAATCATTTAACACAATATATAGTGTTAGGTATCGAATAAAACACAAGATGTAGTGATATGGCTAATTTAAGATACTACTATGAAGACATCGTCTGGATTGAAGTGCCTGGTGAAATATCACTAGCTTATCAATTCTCAGGCTGCCCTATACGTTGTAAAGGCTGTCACAGCGCTGATAGTTGGAAGGCCAACACAGGGCAGTTATTAAGTATTGATTATTTTCGTCAACGCTTAAATCAATACAACAATTTAATCACTTGCGTCTTATTTATGGGTGGCGAATGGCATCCTGATGAGCTACTAAGCTATTTAGAGCTAGCTAAAGAAGCCAATTTAAAGACTTGTTTATATACCGGTCTAGATCAAGAACAAGTACCTACCCAACTATTAAGCCAGTTAGATTATTTAAAAACTGGACCGTGGATTGCTGAACTAGGAGGCCTCGATCAAGCAACTACTAACCAACGTTTTATAGATATGCACACTGGTGCTCTACTTAACCATTTATTTCACAAGCAGTCAGTGCCATTCCCACCTAATTAATCACGAGGATTTCAAATGATACGACTAAGCTCGACTCAAATTAGCGCAAAACTTGATTTTATGCGCAACTATATGGCTGCACATAATGCCGCCGACGGCTCAACCATGGATGCCAATGCTAATGTGACTCATAAAAATATTGCCACCATGGAGAGTGAATTACTTAAAGACTTTTTAATTCAAATTAATCGCGCCCAAGTCAGTGAGAAAATCACTGAGTTATTTGATAAAGATTTGGCCGATGAATATATTCGCCAAATCGAATCACATGAAATCTATGTTCATGATGAAACTAGTTTAAAGCCCTATTGTGTATCAGTGACTTTATATCCTTTTTTACACGATGGTTTAACTAAACTTGGTGGTGAGTCTAGGGCACCAAAACATTTAGAGTCTTTTTGCGGTTCTTTTATTAACTTAGTTTTTGCAATTAGTGCACAATTTGCAGGTGCAGTAGCAACTGTAGAGTTTTTAAATTACTTCGATTATTTTGCACGCAAGGATTATGGTGATAATTACTTAGAAACTCACTCACAAAAAATCGCCAACTTATTGCAGCATGTGGTTTATAGCATTAATCAACCTGCAGCTGCGCGTGGCTATCAAAGTGTGTTCTGGAATATCTCTGTATATGATCAGTATTATTTTGATGCTATGTTTGGTAATTTTGTCTTTCCGGATTTCACTAAACCCTCTTGGGAAAGCGTCGCGCGCTTGCAGGATTTTTTCCTAACTTGGTTTAATGAAGAGCGCACTAAGGCTGTTCTTACCTTCCCTGTTGTGACTGCGGCTATGTTGACTGAAAATGGTCAATGTAAAGACCGTAATTTTTCAGCTCAATTAGCAAAAGAATTGGCTGCAGGTAATTCATTCTTTATTTACTTATCGGATAACCCTGATTCATTGGCATCATGTTGTCGTTTGCGTAATGAAATTGATGACCATACTTTCTCCTATACCTTAGGGGCTGGCGGTGTGGCGACGGGCTCTATTAATGTGATTACCATTAATATGAATCGCTTAGAACAAGATGGACGCGACTTAGCTACTGAGGTGAATAAAATTCATCGCTATCAATATGCTTATCGTAAATTAATGGAAGACTACTTAAAAGCCGGTATGCTCCCTGTTTATGATGCGGGTTTTATTGATCTCGATAAGCAATTTCTAACCATTGGTATTAATGGCATGGTTGAAGCGGCCGAATCTCAAGGTATTGAAGCAAGTTATAGTCCTGAATATATTGAGTTTGTACAAAGTCGTTTAAAAACTATTTTTGATGCCAATAAAAAAGCCTCAGCCCATTATGGCGTACGCTTTAATACCGAGTTTGTACCTGCAGAAAACCTCGGCGTTAAAAATGCCAAATGGGATCGCGATGACGGCTATAAGGTTTCTCGTGATTGCTACAACTCTTATTTCTATCCAGTAGAAGATGAACAAATTAATGCTTTAGATAAGTTCTTATTACATGGTAGTGAGTTAGTAGATTGGCTTGATGGTGGTTCGGCCTTACATCTCAACCTAGATGAGGCTCTAACTCAACAAGGTTACCAATCATTATTTGATATTGCAGCACGTACCGGTTGTAATTACTTCTGCGTGAATGTCAAAATCACCATTTGTAATGATTGCGCGCATATTGATAAACGCACCTTACAAGCATGCAGCGCTTGTGGCTCTACCGATATTGATTATGCTTCTCGTGTCATCGGTTACTTAAAGCGCATCTCTGCTTATAGTGAAGGTCGTCGTCGTGAACACGCATTACGTCACTATCACCGACACGCCGCTTAAATCATCAAATCGTCGCGGTTCTTGATCAAAAGGACCGCGATTTCTTGTACCACGCCCCCCTTTATTGCATTCACAAAGTTGAAACATTAGCTTGTTAAGATTTATTTCACTTATCGATATTGACAAATGAAATTATCTAAAAGGACACACAATGTTCAACTTAAAACGTTTTGCCTTAGCAGCACTATTTGCTGCTTTACCACTTAGTAGCCAGGCAATGGACCCTCGCTTTACCGATGCTGACGGTGATTTAGTAGCCGATGCTCCTACCGATCCTAAAGACTGGATTGATCCCGCTACTCTCGTTTTTTCCTATACTCCGGTTGAAGATCCAGCTGTTTATGCGGAAGTTTGGAAAGAGTTTATTGATCACTTAGCCGCTGAAACAGGTAAAAAAGTACAGTTTTTCCCTGTACAAAGCAACGCTGCTCAATTAGAGGCCATGCGCGCTGGTCGTTTACACGTTGCAGGCTTTAACACCGGTTCAAACCCATTAGCTGTTAATTGCGCTGGTTTTGTGCCTTTTGCCATGATGGCTTCAAATGATGACCGTTATGGTTATGAAATGGAAATCCTTACTTACCCTGGTAGCGGTATTGAAAAGGTAGAAGATATTAAAGGCAAAAAATTAGCCTTTACTTCTGAAACCTCTAACTCTGGCTACAAAGCTCCTTCTGCATTATTAAAGCAAGAATTCAAAATGGAAGCGGGTAGAGATTTTGAGCCTGTATTTAGTGGCAAGCACGATAACTCAATTTTAGGTGTTGCCAATAAAGACTACCCAGCGGCAGCCATTGCTAACTCAGTACTTTCTCGCATGCTTGAGCGTGATGTAGTTAAGAGCGAGCAATTAGTTTCCATCTACAAATCACAATCTTTCCCAACGACTGGTTACGGTTATGTTTATAACTTAAAGCCTGAATTAGCGGAAAAAGTAAAAGCTGCTTTCTTTAACTTTAATTGGGAAGGCACAGGTTTAGCCAAAGAGTTTAATCACGTTAGCCCACCACAAGAAAAATTCATGCCTATTTCATTTAAAGAACACTGGCAAGTCGTGCGCGATATTGATGCTGCGATGGATGTTAGCTACGACTGTAAATAAAAGGTATTAATAATGCTTAAACTTGTTGATCTTGAAAAGCGCTACAACACTGACTTAGCACTTAAGGGGATCAACCTTGAAATCCAATCAGGCGAGGTAGTAGGCCTGATTGGACCTTCAGGTGCTGGTAAATCAACGTTAATTCGTTGTGTTAATCGCTTAGTTGAACCCACTAAAGGTGCTATTTTCCTTCAAAACACCGATCTTAAGAAGCTGTCCAAAAAAGAGCTACGACAGGCACGTCGTGATATCGGTATGATCTTCCAAGAATACGCCTTAGTCGAGCGCCTCACCGTTATGGAAAACGTACTTTCTGGTCGTTTAGGTCATATGGACTTTTGGAATAGCTGGTTTCGTCGCTTTAGCCCAGAAGATATTGCCCAAGCCTATGAGCTACTCGAACGTGTTGGTTTAAAAGGCAAGGAAAATAATCGTGCCGATGAACTATCGGGCGGTCAACGCCAACGCGTTGGTATTGCTCGTGCCTTAATTCAACAACCACAATTAATGTTGATTGACGAACCCACTGCCAGTTTAGACCCCAAAACCTCACGTCAAATTATGCGCTTAATTATTGAGCTCTGTCGTGAACGTGGCCTTGCTGCCATCGTTAATATTCACGATGTGGTTTTAGCGACTGAATTCTTACCTAGAATTATTGGCTTACGTGCAGGTGAGGTTGTCTTTGACGGTCCTTCAAAAGATGTGAACACCGAGGTACTTACTAAGATTTACGGCGATGAGGACTGGACCTCCATCACGAAAAAACTCGCTTCACAACATGAAGATGATGAGACTAGCTCCATCAAAGAATGCCCCTTAAGTGGCGCTGTTGTTATTAGTGCTGCTTAATAGAAGTTAATTATGTATAAACCCACCGCATCGTTAATGCCGCCGGCCTACCCTACCCAATGGAAAAAGCCACCCTTTATAGCTAATCCAATTATTCGTTATGCGCTTATTTTTGGTGCTATTGCCTATTTATTTTTAAGTATTAGCTCCTTAGAGATTAATTGGTTACGCGTTAGTCAGGGTTGGGAACGGGCTTGGATTTTTGTCAAAGGATTTTTATCACCTGATTTTAGTACCCGAGGTACTGATATTAAACAAGGCATGATCGAAAGTCTAACCATGGCGCTTAGTTCAACAGCTGCAGGAATTATTATTTCTATACCTATTGCGGTAGGTGCAGCAAAAAACTTAAGCCCTCGTTGGATTTACTTGATTTGTCGCGGCATTATCGCTTTATCTAGAACCCTTAATGAAATTATTGTGGCCATTTTTATGGTGGCTTTATTTGGGTTTGGAGCCTTTGCAGGCTTTTTAACCTTAACCTTTGCCACTATTGGTTTCTTAGCGAAATTATTAGCCGAAGATATTGAAGAAATTCAAGCCTCGCAACTCGAAGCCTTAAATGCCACAGGCGCAAGTTTTTTACAAACGCTAGACTTCGCAGTTTTGACACAATGTCTACCACGCTTAGTCGGTTTATCACTCTATCGCTTAGATATTAATTTTCGTGAATCGGCAGTGATCGGCATTATTGGTGCTGGCGGCATTGGTGGCACCTTAGGCACTGCCATGGATCGTTATGAATATAGCTCAGCCGCAGCGATTTTGCTTTTAATCATTGGCATTGTGATGCTTGCTGAATATGCTTCTAGTTGGGTTCGTCGGAAAATGTTATGAGTAGTACAGTTAATTCAAACCCACTAAATACAGCAAAGTGGTCCAAACGTAGTCTCTTACAAAACGCCACAGTCTTTATGATTTGGCTAATGGCTCTTGCCTTTGTGGTTTGGTCTTTTCAAATCATGACTCAAGACACGATTTGGGCTTTTGTCTGGGATGCGCCACAACAAGCGAAAGATATTGGTTCGCGAATGTTGCCACCCAATTGGCTTTCAATGAATGAGCTATGGCAACCGCTTTGGGAAACTCTAAATATCGCTACGCTAGGCACCTTGTTAGGAACAGCACTTGCTGTACCAGTTGCTTTTATAGCAGCTCGTAACACCACACCTAGTGCCTTAATATTGCGCCCAATCGCATTATTTATTATTGTTTCTTCGCGCTCGATTAACTCGTTAATTTGGGCCTTATTACTGGTGTCTATTTTAGGCCCAGGGGTATTGGCAGGTATTATTGCGATTGCCCTACGCTCTATTGGCTTTATCGGTAAATTACTTTATGAGGCAATTGAGGAAATCAACCCCACCTCGGTTGAGGCCATTATGGCTACCGGAGCAAGTCGCCCCCAAGTCTTAGCCTGGGGGGTGTTTCCACAAGTTGCACCTACTTTTGCTGGTATTAGCGTATTTAGATGGGATATTAATATTCGTGAATCAACAGTATTAGGCTTAGTTGGTGCGGGTGGTATGGGTTTAAAGCTTAACGCTGCCCTCAACACCCTAGCATGGCCTAAGGTGACCATGATCTTAATTGTGATTTTTGTGACCGTGATCATTAGTGAGTGGATCACGTTAAAAATAAGACAAAAATTGATTTAATTCACACAAACAAATAAAGGGCCTAAGCAAGCCCTTTATTCAATTAAGTGTAAAACTGTAATACAACTAAAACGCCTAATCGCTGGCATTAAAATCAATATCCAAAATAGACTCGCTTAATAAATAGCTAAAGTGTACGATTTAAGACACAGTCACCATTACAAACTCTGATGATAAGATAGTAAGTCTTAACTGTCCGAAATAGACTGCACATTGCGAGTTAAAGTGGTTAGTTACACTAGCAAAAATTGAGTTTAAATGTCTAGTTATTGATAACAACTAAGTAGATTTTTTATCTGCATCATAATTTATAAATTGCTATCTATTTACAAACTTTACAAACTGAATCTCATTAGAAACGACTAAAAACCTTTAACTAATTGCATAGACAGTATAATTTAATAGTAAGACAGTAAGACAAATTATTGCCATTTAACTATTGACCTCTAATTTAGAATATGCTAAATTAGGTAATTATTAGATATTATAAATATGCAAATTTTATCATTAGAAACGCTGGCCGAAGAGGCCGCCGACTTTATCAAAACCTTAGGTAACCAACATCGACTACTAGTATTATGTTTATTAGTCGAAAAGGGTGAGCTTAACGTTGGTCAAATTCACCAACACTCAAGCCTAAGTCAATCAGCCTTATCTCAGCATATTGCAATTATGCGCGAAGAGGGTCTGATCAGCTATCGTCGTGAGGCTCAAACCCTTTACTATCGAATTGCTGATGATAGAGTTTATAAAATCGTTTCCAATTTAAAAGAGATATTCTGTCCGTAAACTCGGATTCTTAAATTTTTATTAGAGACCTTTTTCATGACTTTACCAATCATTTCTCCAGATAAAGCTGCCGACTTAGTTAAAGACGGCGCAACTTTAGTTGATATTCGCTCAGCTGGTGAATACAGTCATCGCCATATTCCTGGTTCTAGCAACCAAACAGTAGACGAAATGTCTACTAGCTCATTACCGACTGATGGCGTGGTTATTTTCCTGTGCCAATCAGGCATGCGCACTCGCACCAATGCTAATAAATTGGCTGCAGCCGCTAAAAACTGTAAAGAGTGCTATATCTTAGAGGGCGGTATCGATTCTTGGCGAAAGCAAGGCTTAGCCGTTGAAGTTGCTCCTAACGCACCTTTAGAGTTACAACGTCAAGTGCAAATCGCTGTTGGTATCATGGTAATCCTAGGTGTTGTACTAGGTACTTGGGTCAACCCTGCTTGGTATATTTTAAGTGCTTTTGTTGGTGCTGGTTTACTTATGGCTGGCTTGACTGGCTTCTGTGGTTTAGCTCGCGTGCTTATGCTAGCTCCATGGAATCGCGTCTAAGCACTAATTAATTAAGCAAGGTCGCAACAAGTATTAGCACAATAGTCTATACTTGTATTGAGTTTGACACAGTTGTTCCTCAACCACTTAAAGGATATGTTATGAACAAAAACATTGGTAGCGTAGATCGTCTGATCCGTATTATTATTGGTATCGTTTTAATTGCTTTAACCATCAACGGCAACATCGG
>JAAZGT010000093.1 GCA_012511095.1 Alcaligenaceae bacterium | reverse complement strand
CGCACACCCAAAAAAGAACTGCAAAGCGATGTGGTTTAAGCCCTCTAATGGGCTTAAAGGTTAAAGCGTAGCAACAAAAAGCGCTACGCGATGGACCTAAATAATTAGCTAAAAAGCTTTTTATTAACCCTTAAATCACTCAGTGCTATGCACGATTTGAAAGGGCTTTTTCAATTTTCTTATCGGTTTTGTACTGACTTAAAGCATAAACCGCCCAGATGGCTGCTGGTAACCAACCAATCAATGTCACTTGCAAAATCAAACAAATAATGCCAGAAAAGGGTCTACCAATGGTGAAAAAAGTTAACCATGGTAATAATAAAGCGATGAGTAAACGCATAAATAGATCCTTAAATAAGGTTCAGTAGTTAAAAATACCATGCCGATTGTAGCAATGAGCACACAATAGATATATAGGCTACAAAAACAAATTCAAGTTGCTCTGGCCCATATAACTTAATTTAACTACCACTCACCGCCAAACTTATTGGTAAATCGCTCAATATCACGGCGCTGACGCTTGGTTGGACGACCACTGCGGATCTGATGCGCGGGCTCTGGCGCTAGGCGACGTAACTCAGCACGACGCTCACGCTCAGCGATACTCTCAGGGGTTTCCTCATAAAGCTGCTGTGCCACAGGCGCAGGACCACGCGCTTGACTTAAACCCTTAACCACCACCGTTTTATACTCACGCGGCATTTTAATTAAAACGGTGTCGCCAATTTTTACTTCTCGTGCTGGTTTAACGTTTTGACCGTTAATTTGTATACGGTCTTTATTAATATTTTGAACAGCAATGGAACGCGTCTTAAAAAAACGCGCTGCCCAAAGCCATTTATCAATACGCACTTTTTCTGATTCCATCAGTAATAAAATCTCCAAAAATTTTATAAGCTTCAGTCTATATTACAATAGCAGGGCTTTATATTTCTTATTTTACCCCTGCTATGTCTTTGTCCGAGCTGAATCAATTAGATTTATCTGCGCCTTATTGCGATTATTGGCGCCCTTTAATTGAGGCCTCTTTAGTTGAAATACCTCAGTTTGCCTCAGTGAGTGATTTATTAAATCATATGAAGCCAGCAAACTTTCCTAAACACTTTGTACCCCAAAACGATCTACCTGAGGGTACAGCTTATGAAAGTTTTATATTTGAGACTCATGGTATTCCCACTCGTGATGGCCCACACGACTACTTTAATGCCTTTTGTTGGTTTTTATTTACGCGCACAAAGGTACAACTTAATACTGTCCAAGCCGCTCAAATTAAAAAAGATGGCGTACAAAAACAACGTGGCGCGGTACGCGATGCCATTACCATCATTGATGAAAATGGTCTTTTACTCGCTTGTTCAGATGAACTGTGGGAAGCACTGACAAATAAAGACTGGCACCGTGCTTTTATTGAGCTTAGAACGCATTGGCAACAAAGCCATGCAGTGATTTTTGGTCATGCTTTAATTGAAAAACTGCTCAATCCCTATAAAGGCATTTGTGCCCATGTGGTACGCATACCACAACCACAGGAAGCATTTAATGTGAACATAGTAGATGAGTGGTTGAGCGCTTATCTAAGCGAGGAAGTACTAGCGACTAAACCCTATATTCCTGTGCCAATCTTTGGCATACCTGGCTGGCATGCCGAGCAAAATGAGGTGGGTTTTTATGAAGATACGGAGGTCTTTAGACCGCCGCGTCATCGGAAATAGTCTTAGAGATCCGCTCCTAAAAGCGAATCTCATACACATTTTATTTAAATAACACCAAAAGCAATCAATGAGGTTCTCAACATATAGAAGAAAATAAAGACTAATAAGACCGCAAAAATACGCTTAATGCGCTCAACTGGCCATTTATAGGCAAACTTCGCACCCACAGGCGCCATTAACATACTGGTGGCGATTAAAGTCAGTAGGGCTGGCCAATACACATAACCTAACATACCGGGTTGTACACCAATTTCTTTATAGCCTGAATAAATAAAACCGATGCTATTAGCCACTGCAATTGGGAAACCCAAAGCCGCTGAGGTACTCACGGCATTGCGGATATTGACATTACACCAAATTAAGAACGGTACGGTTAAAAATCCGCCCCCAGCACCAACCAATCCTGAGACAAAACCAATTACTGTGCCCATAGCAGAGGTTCCTAAGAAACCCGGTAATTGACGTGTTGGCTTAGGTTTTCTATTAACTGCCATATTGTAAGCAGAATAGACCATAAAAAAAGCAAAGATTAACGATAACCAAGCCGTGTTAATCCAAGAGAAAACCACTCCGCCCGATAAGAATCCGCCTAAGATCACCCCCGGCACTAAGGCACCAACCACTGGCCATAAAATCCCGCGCTGTTTTTGGTGAGCGCGCATACTCGATAAGGAGGTAAAGCAAATCATGGCCATGGAGGTCGCAATACAGGAATGCACCACCAACTCAGGTGGCATGCCCTTCCAAGTAAATAGCATGGTCAAAAACGGCACTAAGATCATACCGCCACCCACACCTAAAAGACCGGCCATAAAACCGCCAAAAGCACCTAGCAACAATAAGAAAAAGGCTAGATCCAAACTATAAGCTATCATTTTTTATTTTTGATTAGGTGCTTAAAATACACCTGTCACAACCTTTATTAAATTTAAAATTATTTCAAATTACCTGATAAGAACTGCTGCAAACGCTCGCTCTTAGGATTATCCAGGACCTCAGCTGGTGGCCCCATTTCCTCAACGCGACCTTGATGTAGGAACATCACCTGCGTTGCAATATTACGTGCAAAACCCATCTCGTGAGTCACCACAATCATGGTACGACCTTCTTCGGCTAGCTCCTGCATCACCTTGAGGACCTCACCCACTAACTCGGGGTCAAGCGCTGAGGTCGGCTCGTCAAAGAGCATCACCTCGGGCTCCATGGCTAAGGCACGTGCAATGGCTACGCGTTGCTGTTGACCACCTGACAATTGAGCTGGGTATTTAGACTCGGCATCAGCAGGTAAGCCCACCTTTTTAAGGTAAGCACGGGCACGGGCGATAGCCTCATCTTTATTGACACCCAATACGTGTACTGGTGCTTGGATCACATTATCCAAAACGGTCATATGAGCCCACAAATTAAAGTGCTGAAACACCATGGCTAATTTGGTGCGAAACTTTTGTAAGGCCTTTTTATCATTGACCTGCAAATAGCCTTTTTTATTTTTTTCTAAGGGTAAGGCCACGCCATCAAGAATAATTTGACCCTCATTGGCCTGCTCTAATACGTTAATACAACGTAAAAAGGTACTTTTACCGGAGCCACTAGAACCAATAATGGCCACCACATCGCCAGCTTTTGCTTGTAAAGTAACGCCTTTTAGAACCTCGTGATTACCGTAGGATTTGTGAATATCGAGAACTTCTAATTTATACATTTTTTATACCTAATTATCATTTTTTGAGCTAACCACAAGATACGCTAAGGCTCGTTTTTCTATTTTTCTGAATAAGCCCACAATAACGAAGGCCACCACCATATAAATCAATGCTGCAATACCATAGGCGATAAAGGCCTCATAGGTTGCGGCATATGCATCACGTGCTACCTTTAAGATATCGGGCACCGTTGCCGCAAAGGCTAATGAGGTGGTGTGCAACATTAAAATAACCTCATTACTATAAGCGGGTAAGGCACGCCTTAACATCGAGGGAATAATAATCCGTGTGTACAACTGCCATTTACTCATACCGTAAGCTTTAGCAGCCTCAATCTCACCCTTATTGGTGGTACGTATAAAGCCCGCAAACATCTCAGTGGTATAAGCTGTGGTATTAAGGGTTAGAGCCAAAATGGCACAGTAATAGCCATTAATAAAAAAGTCGCGCAATAAGGGCGTACCTCGCACCACCTCTAGGCTCATCAGCCCACTATAAATCAATAGCAATTGAATATAAAAAGGCGTACCCCTAAACACGTAAGTAAAGAACCAGATCGGCCCTTTAATAGCAGGGTTTTTAGAGACGCGCCCTACCGCTAAAATGACTGAGAGCACAAAGCCAAACAATAGGGAGGTGACTAAAATCCACAAAGTAACGGCTAAGCCAGAGAACTCATAGCCATCCCAAAACAAAAAGTCTTGCCAATAATCTTGCCAAATGTCTAAAAATCTATTCATGGCTACTAATCCACCTCAAATTTAGCAGTACCAACTGAATAGCGTCGCTCCAAGTACCAAAGCACGATATTAGACAAAGAGGTCAGGACTAAATAAATCAAACCCGCTACTAGGATAAATTTAAACATATTGCCAGTGGCACGACCTGCATCTTGGCTAGCTTTAACTAAATCACTTAGACCAATAATTGAAACTAGGGCAGTGGCTTTTAAAACCACTAACCAGTTATTACCAATACCTGGAATGGCATAACGCATCATTTGCGGAAATAAGATACTACGAAAAACCTGCGTTGGTGTCATCCCATAGGCCATACCGGCCTCAATCTGACCCTTGGGTACCGATAAAAAAGCGCCTCTAAAGGTCTCAGTAAAATAAGCACCGTAAATCAAACCAATGACGATGACACCTGCACTAAAGGGATCAATTTGAATCACCTTCCAGCCCATGGCATCCGTTAATTGGTTCAGACCCATCTGAATACTAAAAAATAACAATAACATCAGTACCAGATCAGGTACCGCACGAATAATGGTCGTGTAAACCGTGGCAATTCCTCGCAACAGCGCGCCACCAAAAAGCTTGGCACTGGCGCCAAGCAAACCTAAAACAAAGGACAATAAAACAGACAAAAGGGCTAACTTAATCGTAGCCCAAGTGCCTGTCTTAATCAGTTCCCAATAACCGTCTAAGAACACGATGAATTAATTTAGAAAATTATTTAACGATTGAAATCTCGCTTTCTTGGAAGTATTTCTTCGCAAACTGCTCGATCACACCCTCTTCTTTTAACTCTTTAATGGCAGCATTGATTTTGTCTTTTAGCTCATCCTGACCTAAACGAATACCAATGGCAATTTCATTATTCATGATGGGGTCATTTAGAATAGGCTCACCAACAAATGCATAAGCTTCGCCATCAGGCGTATTCAATAAACCCTCAACGGCATTAGGCGATTCAAATAAAATCGCATCAACACGACCTACTTTTAAGTCCTCAATAGTTTGTGTTTGCTCCATATAAGAGGTCACACGCACACCTGAACGACGATCCCAACGCTGACGTGCGTAAGTTTCTTGAACCGTGCCCTGTAAAACACCTACTGTCTTACCCTTAAGTGACTCGTCGCTACCATCAATACCGCTGTCTTTTGCGGCCACTAACTGACTACTTACCTCGTATAAAGGATCAGTAAAATCAATTACCTTTTTACGCTCTTCGGTCACGGTCATCGCCGAATGTACTAAATCAAATTTACGTGCTAATAAACCAGGAATTAAACTATCAAAAGCCTGTTCAACCCAGACACACTTCATGTCTAGTTTTTCACAGATGGCATTACCAATATCAATATCAAAACCAGCTAATTCACCGCTTGGCAATTTATACTCAAAAGGCGCATAAGCCGCTTCAGCACCAATGCGTAACTCTGTCATTTCTTGGGCAGATACGGTAAATGAGGTAAAGCCAAAGATCGCGGCAAAAACTAATGAGGTTAATTTTTTCATAATTACTCCGGTAAGGATTTTATATTTTATTTATTTGGTACTTTTGGTACGTAATAATAGGGCTTGATTTTACAGCTCTAAAGAGGATGTGCAAATAATAGCCTAAAGCTTTGATGTTACATGAATTTATTGGCACTGTTAAGCGGTAAAAGCCCGATATAAAGCCATGTAAGGCCTTATTTAATTAACGATTTTTTATAAAAATCTAAAGACAAGCTTAAGAGCAGAGCTAGCAAAAACTAATCTAGCGACAAAGTGTGAAATAATATCATGTTGTCTAAGATGAAACCTGAACTTGATAGTAGGCTTACACTAAATACATGACTAAACTCAACGAGCTTTGGCAAACCGAGGCAATTCGCCTAAAAGAGCATCACCATGGTCCCATGGATGACTCTGCGTATATTCATGCGTTGCGTGCGCAAGATCTCACGGCTGAGGAAAAAATCATTACTCGCGCAAAGCATCTAGCCAATGCCTCAGGTTTGAGCCAGGAAATTACGCATTATCGTAGCTTGGCACAGTATTCTTTTGTTATTTTGCTATTTTTCGCGGTGTTCAGTGGTATTGGTTTAGCCTATGCTGGTTTGGGTAGTCGTAGCACAGAGGTTAATTTACTGAGTGCCTGGATCGCCATTTTGGGCCTACATGCACTGAGCTTTATTATTTGGCTAGCCTTTTTATTTGCACCTAAACGCAGTGAACGTGATTACCCCTTACTCGGTCGAGCTTGGATGTGGCTTAGCAAGAAATTATCACGTGGCCCTAATGCCGCCTTGGTGCCTAATGCCCTCTTTAGCTTAACGCGCCAACAACGTTCTACCGCTTGGCTCTTATCGGCGCTCAGCCATGCACTGTGGTTGACAGTATTAGTGGCAGCTCTGGCGACGATGTTTTTCTTATTATCGACTCGTCGTTATACCTTTGTGTGGGAAACCACCATTCTCTCAGCCGCTACTTTAGAGCAAATTGCCTATTATCTGGGTT
>JAAZGT010000092.1 GCA_012511095.1 Alcaligenaceae bacterium | reverse complement strand
TTATCTAAGCGACTACGCGAGCTTTCTTTCTTAAATAACGGGGTGGGTATCCGTCTCGTTGATGAGATTAATGGCCGCGAAGAAAACTTTGCTTACGCAGGTGGTGTACAAGGTTTTGTTGAGTTTATTAATAAGAGTCGTACAAAAATTCACGATAATATCTTCTACAGCAGTTCCGACTCCGACGCGGGTGGGGTGAATGTCACAGTTGATGTGGCAATGCAGTGGAACGATGGCTATAACGAGCAAGTGCTTTGCTTTACTAACAATATTCCACAACGTGATGGTGGTGCACACTTAACCGGTTTACGTGCAGCCATGACGCGTGTTATTAATAAGTACATTGTGGATAATGATCTCGCCAAACGCGCTCGAGTAACGACTCAGGGTGATGATATTCGCGAAGGTCTCGCCTGCGTTTTATCCGTTAAAGTACCTGAGCCTAAGTTTAGTAGCCAAACTAAAGACCGCTTAGTATCGAGTGAGGTACGACCAGCGGTTGAGGATGCCGTAAGTCGTCACCTAGAGACATGGTTATTAGAAAACCCACAAGATGCTCGTGCAATCTGTGAAAAAGTAGTACAAGCGGCTACTGCACGTGAAGCAGCGCGTAGAGCACGCGAGGGTACACGTCGCAAGGGTCTGTTAGAGGGTGCTGGTTTACCTGGTAAGTTAGCGGACTGTCAAGAAAGAGATCCTGCAAAATCCGAACTCTACATTGTGGAGGGGGACTCTGCGGGTGGTTCAGCCAAACAAGGTCGTGACCGTAAGTTCCAAGCGATTTTACCGCTACGTGGTAAGGTGCTTAACGTTGAAAAGGCACGTTTTGATCGCTTAATTACGAGTGAGCAGATCACGACGTTGATTACTGCCTTAGGTACTAGTATTGGTCCTGAGTTTGATATCGATAAACTACGTTATCACCGCATCATTATTATGACGGACGCGGACGTCGACGGTGCACACATTCGTACGTTACTGTTGACATTATTCTATCGTCAAATGCCGGAGTTAATTGAGCGTGGTTATGTGTATATTGCTCAGCCACCACTTTACAAGGTTAAATTAGGCCGCGAAGAGCGTTATCTCAAAGACGAGATCGAGGAACTCGCCTTTATGGAAGAGGTGGCGTTACGAGATGCTGGCATTATTCCTTATGAGGGTGCCGATGCTATCGAAGGCGACGCGCTTAAGGAGATGTTTGAGCTCTACAATGAGGTTGATAAAGTAACTGAGCGTTTATCGCGTAACTATGACGCTGATACCTTATCGGTGATTGCCGAGGGTGTTGCCATTGATTTAAGTTCTGCAGATGCTACTCAACAAAGTATCGATGATTTAGCTGAAGCGCTAGTAGACCCAGCACATCCACACTTAATAAGTTTTGATTTAGATTATGATCAAGAACTTAATAAGCATCGTATTTTAGTCAACCGCAATCATCACGGTAATATCCGCGTGACAGTTCTGGATAATGAGTTTGTTCAGAGTAAGGACTACGCTTTATTAACGCGTGCTGCAGAAACCTTTAGCGGTTTAATTGGCGAGCGTGCCAAGGTTTACCGTGGCGAGGGTGATCGTCGTCGCGAAGAGCGTATCGATGATTTTCGTGATGCAGTCAGATGGTTAAACTCTGAAGCAGATCGTCAAGTTACTAAGCAGCGCTATAAGGGTCTAGGTGAGATGAACCCTGAGCAATTGTGGGAAACTACGATGAACCCTGAGGTACGTCGCTTATTGCGTGTACAGATTGAGGATGCGATTACTGCCGATATCGTCTTCAGTACCTTAATGGGTGATCAGGTTGAGCCACGTCGTGCCTTTATTGAGGAAAATGCGCTATTGGCAGCGAATTTAGACGTGTAGTTTAGGTTTAGATTGTTTTAGCGTAAGTGGCTGGGTTTCTTGAGAGGAGCTCAGCCATTTTTTTTCAATAAATCAGAAATCAAAGCGTCATCTAAGCTCTGTATGATCCTTAATTTACTCCACATAAAGTAAGACTGCTTGTTTTATGTGGGGACCCCTAGGCAGTCTTTCATCGTCGCGTAGATTAAGTGCTATTCAGTAGGCAGAATAGCTTTTTTACAAACTAAGTGCTTTTTTGCTTGCTTGCATTGTATTCAATACATCTATAGGCGATAGTTTTTGCTAAGAGGGTTCTATCGAATTTTATGTAAAAAAATCCAAATGTACTCGCTTAAGTAGTCCTGGGATAGGCAACAAAATAAACTGTCCTATGCATGCTAAGGTATCGCCGGATCAGACGAAATTTATTGTGCTTATTAAGGTAATAATGTATGCAGTTCATTTTAGAAAGTCTTGTCGCTTTTTATTATTTTTTAAATATTCATTATTTAATAGCTTCTGCATTGCTCCTTGTCTTATATGTGATTTTTCAGCTCATATACTATAGTGAAAAAGCAGTGCAACGGCGCACTATCAAAGATCAAGAAAATAGTAAGCAACGTTTTATTAAACGAGAGAAAATAAAGTCATCGATAGTTGATTGGCGTCCGGGTCCGTTATTTGCCAAGCCTTTTTCTAAAATAAGTTTTGCGCTTAAGTTATTGTTTGTATTTGCTTGCAGCAGTCTGTTTTTTATCGTGATGCAGTTTTTATTGGTGGATTTACATGTCTTTGTAATTAACGCTTTGGGAGAGCAGACACAGGTAGTCGAGCTAAATCAGCATTCCAATCGGGTCATAGTTAATTATGAAAAGCTTAAATGTTATACAGTGAGTTACTCTACTCAGGAAGAGGTTGCTTATGAGGTTGAGCGCTGTGAACCCATGTATATTCATTCGCAAACGATTAGTTATTTGAAACATTATCCAACGGTTATTATGGGCAAGCCCTAAATTAGCGCTTTTGAAACACAGTTTTCACCCGAGATATTCATTGATTCGGTGAGTGATTT
>JAAZGT010000091.1 GCA_012511095.1 Alcaligenaceae bacterium | reverse complement strand
CTTATGCTGACGATGCACAATACATGAATGAAAAAACAAGAGCTAAATTTTGATTGTATTTTGAAAGCCTTTGAAGGTCTGGCTTATAGAGCGATTGTGAAAATCTATGAAGGCTTGTGAGGATTTAAGAAGAGAAAAAGTGGAGGCGCGAAGCGGAATCGAACCGCTCTAGATGGATTTGCAATCCACTGCATAACCACTTTGCTATCGCGCCACCTAAGCAATAAATAATAACACATTCACAGAATAAAGCAAGTCAATTGTGGGGTATTATTAAAAATAATCACTTTTTTGCGTATCGCTGTATAGTATAATTAATTGATCAGTCAGCTAGTTGTTTCATGATTTCAGTAAAAGGAAATTAAGCTATGAAATATAAGGGTACCTTCATTAAGTTTGCTTTATTAGGCGTTTTAGCCAGCTTAGCCGCTTGTGGCTCACCAAAGCCTGGTACTTCTGTACTTAGCGGTACTGTTAATCGTTGTACAATCGCACCTCAAAGTTGTATCCACGAGGGTCGTTATGAGTCTGGTGAGCGTATTTATGCTGAACGTGAAGCTGCAGCGCTTAATAGACAACAATTAGAGCGCATGAGAGGCGGTTACGGCTTCTTTAATTAATTAATGTTCAAACCTCATTTTTTAAATGAGGTTTGATCATCTTATTTTTAACTCTTAAGCTTAGTACCCCAGATATCTAAGCTAATAGCTGCGTACCAATCGGCTCCATAATGAGCCTCACGCTTTCTAAACATTTCATCCGCATCGATCGGGCTAACACCCCCAGAGCGTTCAACCATTTTGCCGTCTTCTACGGTATAGGCACCAGCTACAGAAATACCGTAGTTTGGTGCAATTAGGCTATAACACGTATTAGCAAAGTGGCTCGTCGAGACGTCTTTGTCTGCAAGAGCGGCAACAATAGCTGCTGCAGCCACCTTTGCTTGGGTATTGGCTGAGAAACCTGATTTAGGCATGGGTGCAGCGATGGTGGCATCACCTACCACATAAATATCAGACACCTGTTGTGATTCAAAGGTATTAGCTTTTACTGGTACCCACAGACTGTTATCCGTAACACCCGCTTGGTGCGCAATTAAACCAGCACGTTGGGGTGGAATCACATTAAGTACGTCGGCGCGGACAATATCACCAAACTCAGTCTCAGCCTCAAGGGTATTAGCATCGATGCGATTGACCTTACCTCCTAAAGATAGGGGTATGCGTTCAATAATATCGCTATAGAATTTTTCCCAGCCTTGCTCAAATAAGCCCTGTTTAGAGAAATTATCTTGTGCATCTAAAATAATTAACTTTGCCTTAGGCTTATGGTGCTTTAAATAATGAGCTACCATGCTCGCTCTTTCATAAGGACCGGGAGGGCAGCGGAAAGGCGCTTCAGGTACAACCATCACAAATTTGCCGTTATCGGGCATCGCTTCTAACTGCTTTTTAAGTAGCATTGTTTGCTCACCTGCTTTCCAAGCATGGGGCGCTAACTGAGCGCCGGCCTCATCATAACCCTCAAGCGCACCCCATTTAAAATCGATACCCGGTGATAAAAGTAGTTTGTCATAAGCAAGTTCGGAATTATCTTTTAAACGTACCGACTTCTTATCAGCATCGACCGCAGTCACGTAATCGTGAACCACCTCAATACCAAAAGCCTTTAGATCGTCGTAGTTATGCGCGATTTGCTCCATACTGCGAAGTCCTGCCAACACCATATTGCTAAATGGGCAAGTGTAGAAAGTCTTTGCCGGCTCAATTAAAGTTACTTTGATATTTTGGTTAAGGCGTTTGATATAACGTGCAGCCGTAGCGCCACCAAAACCACCGCCAACCACAACCACATGGGCGGCTGCATTACTAGCAATTGCAGGAAAGGCTGTAATAGCTGCGCTAGCTGCTGATAATTGGCCAACCTTTGTTAGCCATTGGCGACGTGATAAATTTAACTTCTTTGTCATTATTTTTACTTCCCATTAATATTAACAACAGCCTCTGCAATGGCTTTTAATTCATCTTCATTAAAAGTAGTTAACAACCTATTCATAATGGTTGTATTAGGAGGAAGAGGGCTTTGTTGAAAAGCTACCATTTGTTGATAAATGGTCTCAGCGTCTCGACTAGAAAGCGCTGGGATGGCAAAGCCATTGGCCGAATTATTATTAGCGGTGGTGCTATGACAATTGAGGCAGAT
>JAAZGT010000090.1 GCA_012511095.1 Alcaligenaceae bacterium | reverse complement strand
TGGGTGTTAGGGGTAAGTAAATTATCGGTCTTTTTTAGAGTTATTCTACCTTTGGCTTGGCGTGGTGTATTAGCGGGTTTGTTACTTGCTTTTGTGCGTTGTATGGGTGAGTTCGGTGCCACCTTAATGGTTGCCGGTAGTATTCCTGGGCGTACTCAAACTCTTTCTATTGCCATTTATGAGGCGGTACAAGCAGGTAGAGACACCGAAGTGACGCAGTTGGTCTTATTGATCTCTGCAGTATGTATCGGCGTACTTTTATTTTCTAAATACTTGTCACCAAAGAGGCCGACATAATGTTTGATATTCATGTCGAAAAGCATTTGAGATCAAAGTACCGTAGTTTTGATCTCAAAGCGACAATCAAAACTTCTAATAAAGTTGTGGTGGTAGTTGGGCCATCAGGCTCAGGCAAATCGTTGACTATTAAAACCATTGCGGGTTTATTAACTCCCGATGTAGGCTATGTACGAGTTAATGGTAGAACTCTATTTGACTCTGAGGCTAAGATAGATGAGCCTATTCAAGATAGGCACGTCGCGTATATTCCACAAAACTATGCTTTGTTTCCACACTTATCGGTGGAGCAAAATGTGGCTTTTAGTTTAAAGAAGAAATCATTTACTAATCGCTTAACGAAAGAGCATAAAGCACAAGTTATCGAGATTTTGGATAAATTCAAAATTGCCGATTTGTCAAAGCAACCAATACAATTACTTTCGGGTGGACAACAACAGCGTGTGGCTTTAGCCAGAGCATTGGTAAGTGAGCCCCAAGTGATTTTATTAGATGAACCTTTTTCTGCACTTGATAAAAATCTACGAGAGCATATGCGTTCTGAGGTTCAAGAGCTTCAAAGAAACTATGACATTCCTTTAGTTTTAATTACTCATGATAGAGAGGATAGAGAGGCTTTTCCCGGCGCTACCTTAATTCAATTTGGTAGTTGTGGTACCGGTAAGCTTGATATGAGTGCTGCATAATGCTCATAACTGTATGTTATATATGATAAAAAATTAGGGGATAATTATTTAAGCACTAGACTCATAAGCTAAAAATATTTCAAACATCACTTGTTACATAAAATTAACAATTTATTTACAGTTCTGATCCTAATAACCCTATTAATTAAGGGAATACTAGGGTTACTTTTATTATGCGAAGTCGTATAATAGGGGCGTTATACGTCTATTAATCTAACAGTACTGTATATAAAAATAACTGTTTAACCATTTTATGGAGAAGTGTGATGGCGCTACAATCTCTAGATATTAAGCGGCGCTCAGCGACGTCGACTGTTACGCCGCCACCTCAAGTACGCGAACCAGTTGTAGAAGTTGCAAAGCTTATCGACACCACAACCTGTATTGGTTGTAAAGCGTGTCAAGTAGCCTGTTCAGAGTGGAACGATATTCGGGATGTTGTCGGCAATAACGTCGGTGTTTATGATAACCCTGCTGATCTCACTCCTAAGAGCTGGACTGTGATGCGATTTAACGAAACAGATGAGTTCGGTAAATTAGAGTGGCTCATTCGCAAAGATGGCTGTATGCATTGTGAAGATCCCGGTTGTTTAAAAGCCTGTCCATCGCCCGGAGCGATTATCCAATACGCTAACGGTATCGTCGATTTCCATCAAGAAAACTGTATTGGCTGTGGCTATTGTGTTGCAGGTTGTCCTTTTGACATTCCTCGTATTTCTCAAGAAGATCACAAAGCATACAAGTGTTCTTTATGTTCAGACCGAGTTGCCGTGGGCCAAGAGCCTGCCTGTGTTAAGACCTGTCCAACCGGTGCCATTCGTTTTGGCTCCAAAGAGGCTATGAAGGTCTTTGCTGATGAGCGTATTAAGGACCTTAATAAGCGTGGTTTTGATAATGCTGGTTTATATGATCCCGAGGGTGTCGGTGGTACGCACGTAATGTACGTATTGCATCACGCCGATCGTCCTGATTTATATAATGGTTTACCTAGCGATCCTAAGATTAGTTCAACGGTTCAGCTTTGGAAAGGTATTTTAAAACCTCTAGCAACAGTGGGTATTGCGGCAGCTGGTTTCTTAGGTTGGTTGCACTACATCACTATTGGTCCAAATCGTACCGATGAGGATCAGCATAAGGTACTTACCCAAGAGGGTGAGCTCCTAGAAAGTGAAGAGGAGGCATAATCATGACTCAGCCTAATAAAGAAATTGTTATTCAGCGCTACCATAAAATCGAGCGCGTTAACCACTGGGTGACTGCTGGTTGTTTTGTGCTTTTAGCCATTTCAGGTTTAGCTTTTTTCTATCCAGCATTTTTCTGGTTAACTGGTGTTTTTGGTACGCCTCAATTAGCACGTATGTTGCACCCTTGGATTGGTGTGGTCATGTTTGTTAGTTTCATGATCATGTTTTTCCGCTACGCACGTTCAAACATCTTAACTAAAGATGACTTTGCCTGGTTAGGCTCAGTGGATAAGGT
>JAAZGT010000010.1 GCA_012511095.1 Alcaligenaceae bacterium | reverse complement strand
GCTTCTGACCCAGCGCGCCCACCTGAGGTAACTATTTTCCCAGAAACTAGTATTCCAATATTTCAGCACCAGCTTGATACTCAGATCTGGTCCGATATTATTGGCATGAGTTCAAAGACCAACTCAACCTTTTTGATTGGTACGCCACTTTACTTACCAGAGGGTGTTGGTAACTACCGCATCACTAATAGTGTCATTGAGGTAGACGGCTTTAGTAATGTCGCTGATATCTTTAGTGGCGATGGCTTAAATATGTATAACAAGCGCCATTTAGTACCTTTTGGTGAGTTTGTGCCACTAGGCTTTAAATGGTTTGTCGATATGATGCAAATTCCTTTGGGAAACTTTGACTCAGGTCGAGATAATCAACAATTATTAACTCTTAATGATCAACATTTTGCACCAAATATTTGCTACGAAGATTTATTTGGAGAGGAGTTGTTACCACAACTTTTCCCGCGCGGCACCAATAGCTCAGGCGCGACTATTCTATTTAATATTAGTAATCTAGCTTGGTTTGGCAATACCATCGCCTTGGGTCAACACTTAGAGATTTCACGTATGCGCAGTCTTGAAACTGCACGACCTATGATTCGCTCTACTAATACGGGCGCAACCGCTGCGATTGATGCCAACGGCAAAGTCGTTGCGACGCTACCATCAATGCAAGCGGGTTTCTTAGATGTTTATGTTCAAGGCACCCAAGGCCTTACTTGGTACGCTTATGTAAGCAATTTACCTATTTTCATTTTATCTTTAGTGATTTTAGGCCTAAGCTGGTTCCGACGTCCTAGCATGACGGGCATTAAAAAATAGTTGCTTTATTGCTATAAGCTCAACGTTAACTCAAAAAAGTAGCAAAAACACTACAAAAAACACAAATAAACAACAAAACCCAGACCCCTGCTTGACAGGGGCCTGTTTATGACATATTATTATATTCTTTATGCGATAGCCTATCTAGTAGATAGCACTACTTGGGGGTATAGCTCAGCTGGGAGAGCGCTTGCATGGCATGCAAGAGGTCAGCGGTTCGATCCCGCTTACCTCCACCAATTAGCATAAATTATTAAGTCCTTGTCCCCATCGTCTAGAGGCCTAGGACATCGCCCTTTCACGGCGGCAACCGGGGTTCGAATCCCCGTGGGGACGCCAAGCTTTTAAATTTTATATTTTTTAATAGAGTTTAAAAGCTTGGTAATAGGTACCACTGCGGAGTGGTAGTTCAGTTGGTTAGAATACCGGCCTGTCACGCCGGGGGTCGCGGGTTCGAGTCCCGTCCACTCCGCCAGTTATTAACTATCTAGTTATTAACGACCTTTTAGTAGTGGTTTATTTTATTAAGCGGTTTATATAACCATCAAAACAATAATTTAACTGCATTACTGCAAAATCACTTGCATTAATATAAAAAGCTAGTTATAATTATTCTTCTTTAAGTCCTTGTCCCCATCGTCTAGAGGCCTAGGACATCGCCCTTTCACGGCGGCAACCGGGGTTCGAATCCCCGTGGGGACGCCAAGCTTTTAAATTTTATATTATCTTAATAGAGTTTAAAAGCTTGGTAATTAGGTACCACTGCGGAGTGGTAGTTCAGTTGGTTAGAATACCGGCCTGTCACGCCGGGGGTCGCGGGTTCGAGTCCCGTCCACTCCGCCAGTTATATTCAAAGCTCTTGTTTTTACAAGAGCTTTTTTCTTTTCTGCAATATTCTTACATCTTCTTTCTTACACCCCTCTTCTACGAGCCTTATATCCATTAGCTTATAAGAAAAAAATCTAATTTCTGTGCAAGCAAAAGACCCTTCCCGTGGTATAACTACCAATACTAGTTTTAGCGAAAATAGGTTACATTGCAACACCGAATATAAAAAAATTGGAGGTTCACTTCATGCATAAGAAGTTATTAGTTGCGGCTCTATCAGCTGCTCTATTTGTTCCTTTAGCGGCGCAATCCAAAACATTGCGCTGGGCTAGTCAAGGCGATATTCTTACCTTAGATCCCCATGCTCAAAACGAGGGTTTAAACATTGCTGCCAGTAGCTATGTTTATGAGCCATTAGTTCAATATGACAAGGATTTCCAAATCATTCCCACACTGGCAGAGTCTTGGGAAAACCCGAGTGATACGGTATGGCGCTTTAAAATCCGCGATGGCGTGAAGTTCCACGATGGTAGCACCTTTACTGCAGAGGATGCAGCCTTTTCAATTCAACGTGCAATGGCACCAACATCTAACTTTAAAGCCTATACCAACGGCATTAAAGAGGCTCGTGCTATTGACCCCCAGACTTTAGAAATCGAGTTAGAGGGTGCTAATCCTGTTTTATTACGCCAACTAACTAACGTTTTCATGATGAGTAAATCGTGGTCTGAAGCTAACAACGCAACCGAGCCACAAGACTTTACTAATAAAGAGGAGACCTACTCCGCACGTAATGCGATGGGTACAGGTCCTTATAAATTAGTATCACGTGAGGTTGATATTCGCACCGAGTACACTGAGCACGAAGACTGGTGGAATAAAGGCAATAAGGTCGGTAATGTAACCCGCATTGTTTATACTCCAATCACTCAAAACGCAACTCGTACCGCGGCTCTTTTATCGGGTGAAATTGATTTTGTACTCGACCCACCAGCGCAAGACTTAGACCGCATTAAGCGTCAAGCAAAAGTAGTTGAAGGCAATGAGTACCGCACCATTTATATCGGTTTAGATCAAAAAAGTGATGAGTTAAAATACAGTACCTTAAAGGGCAAAAACCCCTTTGCGGATGTGCGTGTACGCGAGGCCTTATATTTAGCCATTGATACTGAGGCCATTAAGCGTTCAGTCATGCGAGGCTCCTCAGCACCTACAGGCACCATGATTGCACCACAGGTCAATGGTTGGACTGAGGAATTAGCCCAACGTCCTAAAGCTGATTTGGATAAAGCCAAAGAGTTAATTAGCCAAGCCGGTTATCAACCTGATGAGATTAACTTTACCCTAGACTGCCCTAATAACCGCTACATTAATGATGAAGCGATTTGTCAGGCAATTGTGGCAATGTGGGCACGCATTGGCGTCAAGGCAAATCTAAACGCCATGCCGCGCGCTACCTACTTCCCTAAGGTCCAAGCTTATGACACCAGCGCTTATTTATTTGGCTGGGGTGTACCTACCTTTGATGCGCTCTACACCTTACAAAGTTTGATTCATAGTAAAGGTGAAGGGGCCGATGGTTCATTTAACTTCGGTAATTATGAAAATGCCGAGGTCGATAAACTAATCAATATCGTCAAAGTAGAGACTAACGATGAAAAACGCACTGAAGCAATTCATCAAGCCTTGAAAATCCACGGTGAGGAGTTTGGCCACTTACCTATTCATGATCAAGTTATTCCATGGGCTATGGCTAAAAACGTCGATGTAATCCACCGCGCTGACAACCGTTTAACAGTTGAGTGGGTGACCATTAACGACTAATTAATTAGTTTAAACGAATAGGATTTTCATCAATCACCAAAGGCAAGCCTAAGCTAGCATTAGCGCTAATGCTTAGGCTTTGCCTCTTATATTTCTATGCTTGCATTCCTAATACGCCGTGTTTTTCAGGCTATTATCGTGATGCTAGTCGTCACCTTATTAGCCTTTATACTTTTCCGCTATGTAGGTGACCCAGTCACCATCATGCTAGGCCAAGATGCCACTGAAGTCGACCGTCAACAATTGCGCCATAGCTTGGGCTTAGACCAATCTGCGATTATACAATTCTGGAACTTTTTACAAAACGCCGCTCAAGGTGAATTTGGACTGTCTCTGCGCCAAGGCCAAAGTGTAGCTACTTTATTAAAAGACCGTTTACCAGCCACGGTTGAGTTATCGGTGGTAGCAGCTGTACTTGCCCTATTTATTGGCTTGCCTTTAGGTGTATACACCGCTTTAAAACGCCATTCTTGGATCTCACAAGTAATTTTGTCATTTTCCTTATTGGGCATTTCATTACCGACCTTTTTAATCGGTATTTTATTAATTTTAGTTTTCTCAGTACATCTCGGTTGGCTGCCTAGCTATGGTCGTGGCGAGGTGATGCATATTGGTTGGTGGAGTAGTGGTTTATTTAGTTGGGATGGTATTAAACATTTAATATTGCCATCGATTACGTTGTGCTTATTTCAACTGACTTTAATATTACGACTAGTGCGCTCAGAAATGCTCGAGGTATTACGTACGGATT
>JAAZGT010000089.1 GCA_012511095.1 Alcaligenaceae bacterium | reverse complement strand
TTTGGTTCAGGCTGTCTTGCATCGCTGAGCCCATATGAGCGCGTGCCATTTCTGGTAGTGAATCTAAGTAGTTATTGACTTCTTTGATGTAATTCTCACAAGCTGGCGGTAAATCACTGTTAGTAGCTGCAATTGCAGAAGCAGCTGAAAATGCGAATGTAGAGGCTAATGCGGCTAATAAAAACTTCTTGTTCATAATCATCCTAATACGAGCTAAAAATAAATAAAAATATGTTTGCCATACTTTTTTTTTCGTCTATGAAAAGAGTCAGCGAAAAGAAGTTTAGCATTGCAATATGACAGTACCTTTACGGTACTAATTGATAGCGTTTAGCTCTACATGGATGGAACAGCCCAATTAATTAAAGCCCATTTCATCCCGTACTCATCAGAGCTGAAATGACTTTTTTCTTGTTGATAAAAATCATTTAATAAGGCAATTTGCGCCTCATTTAGCTCACCGTATTGAGTCTGCATTTGTTGTAAGAAGCTTTGCTCATCATCGCAACTTTCTAAGCGACCTGGCGCCACCACATAGCTCAGATTTGGATCAATACCCATTTCATATAACACATTCATTATATGAATATAATCCGGTAAACCTTGTTGCTCAATACCTAATAACTTAGCAATGGTTGGTTGGTCAAAACGCCCGCCGACTAAATAAGAAAAGTAAATGTGCTGCTTAGTAAAGCGTTGAAATTTATTAAATAAATTTTCTATATCTGCATCTAAGCCTGAACGTGAGGAAATCAACACATCAACCTGAGGCACTCTACCCTGCCAATCATCCTCTTTGGATAAGTGAATGGTACTGATATTGTCTAGGCCCGCCTCACGCGCATTAAGCTCTACGTAATTAAGCATGACGCGACTATAATCCAAACAATAGACATGCTCTACCTGAGGTGCAATTTGTAGTGCTAAGACGCCATTGCCACAGCCCACATCTAAAACCGTGGTTACACCATCAAAGTTCATGGTGGCGAGAAAGGCATCCATATAAGTCGAACTAGCAATGCCCTTTTGTTGCATGTTGTGAGCACGCTTATCCCACTTACTCACAGGTCGCTCAGCAAAATCAATGCTAACCATGTAATCTCTATACCATTGAGCAAAGTTTAGCTTGGGTAGGATTTGTCTCTTAGCCATATCACAGTTTCAAAGTTTAGGATTCGTTTAATTGTGTGTTAACCCAAGCGATAACCTCGTCGAGCATAGGAAAAAGCTCGATACCAAGATCGCCACTATAGTTACGCCAAGCATCAACATATTTATTGTGTACCGCGGCTAAAACAGGCACGCCCTCGCTCGCCGCACGAGTCATTTCATCAACTAAGCCGCGACCCTCAGATTCGGCAATGCCGTACTTATTAATCACTAACACATCAATACCTTTATCAAGCGCTTCTCTGGGCACGATACTGGACTCAGCTAAAGCGACGCTATCTAAACGACAGCCGCTAGCACCTTGACCGCGATCAACCAAAATTGTGAATTCACGCTCGTCACCAATAGAACAAATAACCTCGCCTATAAAAGTACCGTCCTGATTCTTTTTATTGAGCAATCCGCCTACATTAAGGCCCTGTTTTTGTAGCTCTTCAACGGCATCCCACAATATCTGCATCACCTCATCGCCATCATCATCGAAGACGATCACTGCTAAGGGTTTGTTTATCATAAGACTCTCACTAAATTAATTTAATTTTAAACTTAAATTAAATATCTGTGGTACGGCTTGGGCATTTTCTGCCTCTGTGGCTTGTAATGTTTCAATATGACTGCGAAACACAATGCGTAATTCATAAAGCCCTGTACTAGGTATTTTATAGGGTTCGCCGCTGATCACAGTAAAGACATCACTGGTTAAATTACTAAATAACAGCAACTCAAATTGCTGACTCTCTTGACCAGCCAACTCCGCTACTAAATGTTGACCAGCACGAGCATATATACGAAAAATCGAATTACCTGCACCCTCAATATAGCCAGTGTATTGCACCCCTTTAGAAACGAGCTCATCATCAACATCGTGTGAAAAGTTGGTCAATGAGCGAATAACTATTTGCTCTTTTTGCTGTTTAGTTAAATTAGCCTCTTCATCAACGGCTGTAGGTACCAGAACTACATCCTCAGGTAAATTATCGTCTCGAGGCACCAATCCAGCCAAAGCTACTAAAGTAAAGGTCACCGCAGCGACAACAACAATTATTTTTTTTGAAAGCGGGGTAATACGCATTGATAAAACATTAATTAAAACAATAAACAACTAATCATACATGGATTAGCAGAAAAGCATTAGCTAACGATTAGGAGTTTAACAAAACTTCTTGTTTAAGCCTTTGTAACTGATCTCGCACCGCGGCTGCCTCTTCGAACTCAAGATTTTTAGCATGGCTCATCATCGCTTTTTCTAAACGCTTTAACTCTCGACTTAAGGCTTTTTCATCATTAAT
>JAAZGT010000088.1 GCA_012511095.1 Alcaligenaceae bacterium | reverse complement strand
TGCCGAAGAGGTAAAACCTGGCGGTGAAGCCATTGCCCCAACCATTGAGTTTGAGGATTTCCTAAAAGTGGATTTACGCATTGCCAAGATCGTCAATTGTGAACATGTTGAGGGTGCTGACAAGTTATTACGCCTTACCCTAGACGTAGGTGAAGGTCGTCACCGTGAAATCCTCTCTGGTATTAAATCAATGTATGAGCCTGAACAGCTTATCGGTAAGCTCACCGTGGTTGTAGCTAACCTCGCCCCACGCAAAATGAAATTCGGCGTCTCTGAGGGGATGGTTTTATCGGCAGCGCATGCTGACACCAAGAAAAACCCTGGTTTCTACGTGCTTGAGCCATTTGAAGGTGCTCAGCCTGGTATGCGTATTCTTTAATCATTGCAGGTGATATATTCAATGAGTACTAAAACCACCACCCCTGCAGCACAAGCAACTGAGTCTACTGAGCAAAAAAAGGACTGGGGCCATATTAAAAGCTACGTCCATCGTAGCGTTCACATGACCCCTAGTCAGAAAAAGGCACTTGAGGGTGAGCTTTATGACACATGGTGCTTGCCATATGAAGCCTCAATCATCAATTACGAGGACATCTTCAAACGCTCGGCACCAACAATTTTAGAAATTGGTTTTGGTATGGGCGAAACCACTGCCAAAATTGCACAAGCAAGTGCCGATAAAAACTTTATCGGTGTTGAGGTGTTCTCAGGTGGCGTTGGCGCACTCTTAAATCGCATCGACAATGAAGGCATTGAAAACATCCGCATCATTCAACACGATGCGGTAGATGTGGTTAATCATATGATTGCGCCTAATTCCCTAGACGGCGTGCATATTTACTTCCCTGATCCATGGCCTAAAAAGCGTCACCATAAGCGTCGACTCGTACAATCGCCTTTTATCAAGCAATTGGTCAGTCGTATCAAACCAGGTGGTTACATTCACTGTGCCACGGACTGGGAAGACTACGCCATGCAAATGATGGAGGTACTGAGTGCCGAAACGGCGCTACAAAACCGCTACGAGGAATTTGCGCCAAGACCTGATTACCGCCCCCTCACTAAGTTTGAGAACCGCGGCATCAAGCTTGGTTATGGTGTTTGGGATTTAATTTTTGAGAAAAAGGCCTAATGCATGTATCCAGCCATTGAACCCTATGAGCACGGCTACTTAGATACTGGTGATGGTCATCAGGTGTATTGGGAGCTTTGTGGTAACCCTAAGGGTAAACCAATTGTTTTCTTGCATGGTGGTCCTGGTGCTGGTTGTAGCCCACACCATCGCCAGCTCTTTAACCCAGAGCTCTATCATATTTTATTATTTGACCAGCGCGGTTGTGGACGCTCTAAACCCATTGCCTCGATCGAAAATAATAGCACCCAACACCTAATTGCCGATATGGAGCGCTTACGTACAGAAGTCCTTAAGACAGAGCAATGGGTAGTCTTTGGGGGTTCTTGGGGTTCAACCTTGGCTTTAGCTTATGCACAGGCCCATCCACAACAAACTAAGGGGTTGATTTTGCGTGGTATTTTTACCGTGCGCAAAGAGGAAATTCGCTGGTTTTATCAAGAGGGTGCAAGCTATCTTTTCCCAGATAAGTGGGAAGACTATGTCGCTCCAATCCCTGAGGCAGAGCGCGATGACTTAGTCGCTGCTTATAGGCGTCGCCTCACCGGCGATGATGAGGATGAAAAGCTACGTTGCGCCTTGGCTTGGGCCAATTGGGAACACGGCACTATTTCTCTGTTGCCAACCGCTACCCCTGCCCTTAGTTTTAATGATAAAGACGCAGTACTGAGCTTTTCTCGAATTGAAAATCATTATTTCACCCATGCAGGCTTCATGGAAGAGGGTCAATTAATTCTCGATGCGCATTTATTGGCAGATATTCCAACGGTGATTATTCAAGGTCGCTACGATAGTTGCACCCCAACTAAAACCGCTTGGGATTTATACAAAGCCATGCCACATGCGGAGTTTCACCTAATTCCTGATGCTGGTCACGCTTTTAATGAGCCTGGCATCTTGGCTGCTTTATTAAAAGCAACTGATCAATTTGCTGAATTATAAAGTCTCACCGCGCTTTATTATTTAAATCGCCCGATACCTTCACTAGGTATCGGGCGATTTTTGTTGTAATTCAAACAAAAAAGGGAGTTTTGAGATACTTTTATTCCTTTAGTTACAAAACAATTTGCTAAGATGGTACTTAATAGATTCGTCGGCCTAGACGAATCTTTCATTCAAATTGCACTAAAGGAGCAAGTTATGAGTCTAATCAGCTTTGTTAAAAACGTTGGAGCAAAAATCTTTGGTGGTAGCGAGACCCAAGCCGCAACCCCTGATGAGCTTAAAAAAGAGTTAGATAAGCACGGTTTAGATGCTGAAGGTTTAGATATCTCAGTTGATGGCGACAAGGTCGTCGTTAAAGGTAAAGCAACAGACTCAGAAACCGCTGAGAAAATTGCTGTCGCTTTAGGTAATACTATCGGTGTGGCGCAAGTTGACAACCAATTAGAGGCTGCTAACGCTGCTGGTCAATCCACTTTCTACACTGTTGTGTCTGGCGATACGCTATCAAAAATTGCTAAAGAGCAATATGGTGATGCCAATGACTATATGAGAATTTTTGAAGCTAACAAGCCTATGTTAACTCACCCAGATAAAATTTACGTTGGCCAAGTTTTACGTATTCCACCTAAATAAATAAAACGCGCTACCACTTAGATACAACAACGCCCTAAGCATTAATTTTGTTTAGGGCGTTTTGCTTTGTTATTAGTAAGGTAAGGGATTAAGGAGATTAGCGACGACGTCTGCGCTTGCTACCGCCGCGACCACCGCCACCACCGCCCATGCCAGGCAGGCCAGGCATACCGCCACCCATACCTGGTAGGTCACCGCCACCGCCCATCATACCGCCAAGACCACCCAAGCCGCCAAGCGCACGCATCATCTTACGCATACCACCACGCTTGAATTGTTTCATCATGGATTGCATTTGCTCGAACTGCTTAAGTAAGCGGTTAACCTCTTGAACCTGAACGCCCGCCCCCTTGGCGATACGCTGCTTACGAGACGCTTTTAATAGCTCGGGCTTACTACGCTCTTCGATGGTCATCGAATTAATAATACCCTCGGTGCGACGCAACTGCTTTTCAGCCTCGCCACCCTGTAACTGACCAGCCATTCCAGCAAATTGAGCAGGTAACTTCTCCATAATGGAACCCATATCACCCATTTTCTTGACTTGCTGTAATTGCTCTAGGAAATCATTTAAATCAAATTTATCGCCTTTTTTGATCTTAGCGGCCATTTTCTCCGCTTCGGCGATATCAATATTGCGCTTGGTTTGCTCAACTAGGGAGAGAATATCACCCATACCAAGCACACGCTGTGCCATACGATCAGGGTGAAACACCTCTAGACCATCGAGCTTTTCAGA
>JAAZGT010000087.1 GCA_012511095.1 Alcaligenaceae bacterium | reverse complement strand
CCAGAGTCGACGGCAGAATCCTTTACTGCAGACGGTTGGTATCACACAGGTGACGCGGGTATCTTAACCGAAGATGGTCAATTAAAAATCATCGACCGCGCCAAAGACGTGGGCAAGCTTAACGATGGTCGCATGTTTGCACCTAAGTACATGGAAAACAAGCTGAAATTCTTCCCGTTCATTAAAGAAGCGGTGGTTTTTGGCGCCAATAAAGACCATTGTACGGCCTTTATTAACATTGATTTAGAAGCTGTAGCTAACTGGGCTGAGCGTCGTAGTTTAGCGTATGCGGGTTATACCGACTTGGCCTCTAAAAAAGAGGTTTATGAATTAATCAAAAAATGTGTTGAAGAGGCCAATGAGGATGTGGCTCGTGATGAGCAGTTATCTGGTTTGCAGCTTCATCGTTTCTTGATTTTGCATAAAGAGCTTGATCCTGATGACGGTGAGTTAACACGTACTCGTAAAGTGCGTCGTAACTTTATTGTTGAAAAGTATGGTGTATTAATTGATGCACTATTTGAAGGTAAGTCCAGTCAATACATCGAAACTGAGGTGCGTTACGAAGATGGTCGCATCGGTAAAATCAGTGCCGATCTCAAGATTGAATCTGCCAAAGTCGTTGCGGTATAAGGGGAGGCGAAAATGCAGCAAGAACGTCGAATTGGTGAGGTTATCCTGGACCTAGATAGCATTTCGCTTTCTTTTGGTGGGGTGAAGGCACTTACAAATATTTCTTTTAACATCAGAGAGCATGAGATTCGTTCTATTATTGGCCCTAACGGTGCTGGTAAGAGTTCCATGCTTAACGTAATTAACGGTGTATACACACCTCAAGAAGGTCAAATCACGTTTGATGGTGAGGTCTTAGAAAAAATGACCCCACGTCGTGCGGCTACCAAGGGGATTGGCCGTACTTTCCAGAACTTAGCTCTATTTAAGGGAATGAGTGTGCTGGATAACATCATGACGGGTCGTAACCTTCGCATGAAGAGCAATATTCTTTCTCAAGCATTTAGAATTTTTGGTGCTGAAAAAGAGGAAACCGAGCACCGTGAGTTTGTAGAAAACATCATTGATTTCTTAGAAATTCAAGCTTACCGTAAGGTGCCTGTGGGGCGCTTGCCTTATGGTTTGCAAAAGCGTGTGGACTTAGGTAGAGCGTTGGCAATGGAGCCAAGAATTCTACTTCTAGACGAGCCGATGGCGGGTATGAATATCGAGGAAAAGCAAGATATGTCACGCTTTATTCTTGATGTAAACGATGAATTCGGTACGACAATTGTATTAATTGAGCACGATATGGGCGTTGTGATGGATATTTCTGACCGCGTGGTTGTTCTCGACTACGGCAAGAAAATTGGTGACGGCACGCCTGATGATGTACGCAATAACGAAGAGGTAATTCGTGCGTACCTTGGCGCTCAAGATTAAGGGGAGTCCAACATGTCTTATTTTTTAGAAACACTATTTGGCGGCCTCATGAGTGGCATGATGTACGCCTTAATCGGACTAGGCTTCGTGCTTATTTTCAAGGCCTCCGGTGTATTTAACTTTGCACAAGGGGCCATGGTTTTAGTGGCTGCTTTGTCAATGGCGCGTTTCTCAGCTTGGTTACCTCAGTGGCTTGGCTTTGAAAGTTTAATTTTGGCTAATGTATTGGCCTTTATTATCAGTGCCATCCTAATGATTATCTTCGCAATATTGATTGAACGCCTTGTCTTGCGACATTTGGTCAATCAGGAAGCGACTACTTTATTAATGGCAACTTTAGGTATTGCATACTTCTTAGATGGCTTCGGTCAGACGCTATTTGGTAGCGCGATGTACACAATTGATGTGGGTATGCCTAAGGATCCGTTATTTGTTCTGGATGGTATGTTTGAGGGCGGTATTTTACTTAGCCTCGAGGACTTAACCGCTGCGGTAATTGCTGCTGCCCTTGTTGCTGCACTTGCCTTGTTCTTCCAGTTTACGCCAACCGGCCGTGCCTTACGTGCGGTAGCGGATGACCACCAAGCTGCGCAATCGATTGGTATTCCATTAAATAGAATTTGGATTATCGTGTGGGCTGTGGCAGGTGTGGTTGCTTTAGTAGCAGGTATTATTTGGGGTTCAAAATTCGGCGTATCCTTTACGCTATCAACTGCTGCCTTACGTGCCTTACCAGTCGTTATTTTAGGTGGTTTAACTTCAGTGCCTGGCGCAATTATCGGTGGTTTGATTATTGGTGTCGGTGAAAAGCTGTCAGAAGCTTATTTAGGTCCCTTCTTGGGTGGTGGTATCGAAAACTGGTTCGCCTACGTACTAGCTTTAGTGTTCTTATTATTCAGACCACAGGGCTTATTCGGCGAGAAAATTATCGACCGTGTTTAGTATCTAAGGCCTAAGGAGTATATACATGTTTTACCGTGAAAATGGTCAATTTAAAACCAGCTACAGAGCGGATCAGCAGATTTTCCCGATTCGCCAAGATCGCATAGCGATTTTATTAATTGTTGCTTTTGCCTTATTTGTAGTGCCTTTTATTGCGAGCAACTACTTTTTAAGTGCAATTTTAATTCCCTTTATTATTTTGTCCTTAGCCGCGATTGGTCTAAACGTACTCGTCGGTTATTGTGGACAGATTTCATTGGGTAGTGGTGCCTTTATGGCCGTCGGTGCCTATGTGGCCTGGAACTTCGGAGTTCGTATCCCTGAGATTCCTTTCATTTTCCAACTCCTATTAGGTGGTTTTGGAGCGATGATCTTTGGAATTATCTTCGGTATTCCGAGCTTAAGAATTCGCGGTCTTTATTTAGCGGTGGCTACGCTTGCTGCGCAGTTCTTTGTGGATTGGGCTTTCTTAAGAATTCCTTATTTCACCAATTACTCTGCATCGGGTAGTGTTTCGGTTGCTCGCTTAGACTTCTTCGGTTTACCAGTACAAACGCCAGTTCAAAAGTACGTCTTCGTGCTTCTAGTGGTGATTGTTTTAGCACTGATGGTTAAAAACTTGGTGCGTGGTGCCATTGGTCGTGAGTGGATGGCTATTCGAGATATGGACGTAGCGGCATCAGTTATTGGTATTCGTCCAATGTACGCTAAGTTAAGTGCCTTTGCGGTGAGCTCATTTATTATTGGTATCGCTGGTGGTTTATGGGGTTATGTTCACCTAGGTTCTTGGGAGCCCTTGGCTTTTGACCTGAATCGCTCACTACAGCTTTTATTTATGGTGATTATTGGTGGTTTGGGTTCGATCGCGGGTAGCTTCTTTGGTGCTGGCTTCATTGTATTACTGCCGATTTTATTAAATCGCATTCCAGAGTTGTTTGGTTTGAATATCCCAGTTGATACGGCAGCCCACATTGAGCATATGATTTTCGGTTCTTTAATCGTGTTTTTCCTAATTGTTGAGCCTCATGGTTTAGCGAGATTATGGTCAATTGCACGTGAAAAGCTAAGAATCTGGCCATTCCCACACTAGTTGTACAGTGTGCAAAAACAAACAGCTACATTAAGAAGAGCGACATTTTAAAAATACAAATAGATATAAAAACGATATTAAAAAAACAATTACTTCATTTACAGGAGACAAAGATGAAGAAATTTATTGTAAAAACTTTAGCAGCCTCAATGGTTGTTGCTGGTACTTTCGGTGTTAGCGCTGCGCTTAAAGCAGCGGAGCAAGAGCAGTACATTCCATTATTAACTTATCGTACAGGCTCTTTTGCGCCACTAGGTATTGCTTGGGGTGACGGTAAGGTGGATTACCTTGAGCTGGTTAACGCTCAAGGCGGTATTAATGGCGTAAAAATTCGTTTCGAGGAGTGCGAAACTGCTTATGCTACAGACCGTGGTGTTGAGTGTTATGAGCGTATGAAAGACGCTCATGGTGGCGCAGCGGCTTTTGATACACAATCTACCGGTATTACCTTTGCAGTAACCGATAGAGCGCCTACTGATAAAGTCGCTGTACAAACCACCGGTTATGGTTTATCGCAATCAGCCGCCGGTGCTTATTTTGAGTGGAACTTCCCTCTATTAGGTCATTACTGGACTGCTTCTGACGTTGCGATTCAGCATATTGCAGAGCAAATGGGTGGTTTAGATAACTTAAAGGGCAAGAAAATCGCTTTCGTATACCATGACTCCCCTTATGGTAAAGAGCCGATTCTTTTATTACAAAAGCGTGCTGAAGCACATGGTTTTGAACTACAACTTTACCCAGTAACCGCGCCTGGCGTAGAGCAAAAATCAACGTGGTTACAGATCCGTCAGCGTCGTCCAGATCATGTGATCTTATGGAGTGCGGGTGTGATGACTCCAACGGCTATTCGTGAAGCTCAAGCGACGGGCTACCCGCGTGACAAAATGCTTGCCATCTGGTGGGCTGGCTCTGAAAACGATGTAAAAGACATCGCTCAGGTCGCTAAAGGCTATAAGACATTAACCCTACATAACTCAGTTGGTAAAGACTTCGGCGTTTACCAAAAGCTCGAAGATGAGGTCTTCGGTAAAGGTAAGGGTATGGGTAAATCTAACGGTACGCACGGTACGATTGCCTACAACCGCGGCATGATGATTTCTTTCTTAACTGTTGAGGCGATTCGCACGGCTCAAGAGAAGTACGGCGTAGGTAAGCACATGACTCCAGAGCAAATTCGTTGGGGTTTTGAAAACCTAAACATCGATGATGCGCGTCTAGAAGAAACTGGTATGGCTGGTATGGTTCGTCCTGTTCGCACAACCTGTGAAGATCACGTTGGTGGTGACTGGGCTCGTATTGCACAGTGGGATGGCGCTAAGTGGGAGGTTATCTCCGACTGGATGCAAGCAGACCAAGAATTCGTTGCTCCACTTGTAGAACAAGAAGCCAAGAAGTATGCCGAAGCTAAAGGCATTACCCCACGTGATTGCTCTGCTGTAGAGTAATTTAACACCAGTAAATAGTAGTAGGAGGTTGTTATGCAAAGCCAAATAACACAACAGGACCAAGCTGCAGTTGCAGTACCAGAAGCAGAGATTGTGCTGGACGTCAACGGCATTGAGGTGATTTATAACCACGTTATTTTGGTGTTAAGAGGGGTTTCTCTAGTCGTACCAAAGGGGAAAATTGTCGCTTTACTTGGCGCCAACGGTGCCGGTAAAACGACCACCTTGCGTGCAATCTCCAACTTACTGAAAAGTGAGCGTGGAGAGGTCACCAAGGGTATGATTAGCTACAAGGGTGAGGAGATTCAAAACCTAACCCCAGCTGATCTAGTTAAACGTGGTGTGATTCAGGTGATGGAGGGCCGTCACTGTTTCGAACACTTAACGATCGAAGAAAATCTACTCACTGGTGCCTATACGCGCAATATTAGCCGAGGCGATCTAGAAGCTAGCTTGGATATGGTGTATCAGTATTTCCCGCGTCTCAAAACGCGTCGCAATAGCCAAGCTGGTTACACCTCAGGGGGTGAGCAACAAATGGCGGCCATTGGTCGTGCATTAATGGCAAATCCTGAGATGATTTTATTAGATGAGCCCTCAATGGGTTTAGCACCACAAATTGTGGTTGAGATTTTTGAAATCGTCCGTGATTTAAATACCCGCGAAGGTGTGAGCTTCTTATTAGCTGAGCAAAATACTAACATCGCCTTACGCTACTCTGACTATGGTTATATCTTAGAGAGTGGTCGCGTGATGCTCGACGGTACAGCTGAAGAGCTTTTAAATAACGATGATGTAAAAGAGTTCTATTTAGGTATTGAAAGTGGTGATCGTAAGAGCTTCCGTGAGGGCAAGTTTTACCGTCGTCGTAAGCGTTGGTTAGCCTAAGGGAGAGGTGATTATGGATAACACACTTAAGCGTGGTGCGGGTGAAAACCCGTCACCCTATTACAGTGTGCGTGAAACACGTGGCCATGAGGATCGAGAGTTTGAGCTCTTTTCTCAATTGCGCCATAATCTGCGAGCGCTAATGTCGGTGACACCGAGATTAGCTGAGCAGCTTGAAGGCATTGATATTAATTCATTGCAAAACCGCGCGGACTTAGAAGCCATTCCAGTTGTGCGTAAGTCCACGCTAATGCAGCAACAACACGCCTTGCGTGGTGCTAAAGAGGTTAGTGAATCTGTATTTGGTGGCTTTGCTCCCGTTTCTTGGGGGCAGGTTGCTAGGGTGTATGGCTCACCAGGCCCTATTTATGAGCTTGATACCAGTCGTACCGATTATTGGCGTATGGCACAAGCACTTTATGCAGCGGGTGTGCGTCCAGGTATGTTAGTGCATAACTGTTTCTCATATCATTTTACCCCTGCGGGTAATATGCTTGAAACAGGTGCTCTAGCGCTTGGTTGTACTGTGTTCCCAGGTGGTATTGGACAAACTGAGTTGCAGGTTAAGACCATGGTCGATCTGCGTCCAGATGCTTATACTGGTACGCCGAGCTTTTTGAAAATCATCATGGAAAAGGCTGAGGAATTAGGCGAAAAACTAGACAGTTTGAAGCATGCCTTATTTACTGGCGAAGCTTTTACCCCAACCATGCGAGATTGGTTTGCGGAGCGTGGCGTAGATGGTTATCAGTGTTATGGTACTGCAGATTTAGGCTTAATTGCTTTTGAAACCTCGGCCCGTGATGGTTTGGTGGTTGCTGAAGACATTATTTTAGAAATAGTGCGTCCAGGTACTAATGACCCTGTGGACGATGGTGAGGTGGGTGAAGTGGTAGTGACTACCCTCAATCCAGATTATCCATTGCTACGTTTTGGTACTGGTGATATGTCAATGTTCTTAAGCGAGCCTTCTTCCTGTGGGCGTACCAATCAACGCATTAAGGGCTGGATGGGTCGAGCAGACCAGAGCATTAAGGTGCGTGGTATGTTTGTGCATCCTGAGCATGTGGCTGAGCTAAGTAAACGCTTAGATGGCGTTAGCAAAGCACGTATGGTTGCTAGCGGTAAGGTTGGTAGTGATAGCCTTATCTTGCAATTAGAGCGTGAAACAGCTGCAGATGAGGCTTGGATTGCTAAGGCTGAGTCTGAAGCTCGTGAGGTTCTAAAATTACGTACTGGCATTGAGGTAGTGTCGCTAGGCTCTTTACCTAATGATGGTGTAGTAATTCAAGATAGCAGAGATTACGAGTAATCTACCTGTTATTTATAAGCAGAAAAGGTGTACCTATTGGTACACCTTTTGTGTTTTGAAGGTTAGGAGTTTAGACTCTTTGAGCTTCTCGCTTGGCTTCACGTGCAGCCTTTTGGATTTTAGTTCTGATGCGATTTTGCTTTAGGTTTGAGAGGTGCTCAACAAATACTTTACCGACTAAATGGTCAAGCTCATGCTGAATACAAATCGCTAATAAACCATCGGCTTCAAGACGGAATGTTTCGCCATCAATGTTTTGTGCTTCAACAGTGACCTCAGTAGCGCGTTCGACCTTATCGTAAATGCCAGGTACTGATAAACAACCTTCTTCGAAAATGGTTTTGTCATCACTACGTTCAACAATTTTTGGGTTAATCAGCACCAATAAGTCATTGCGTTCTTCGGAAATGTCCATAACAACGATGCGCTCATGAATATCAACTTGAGTCGCGGCTAAACCGATGCCATCAGCATCGTACATTGTCTCGGCCATATCGCTCACGATTTGACGGACACGGTCATCAACAACCTCAACCGGTTTGGCAATTTTATGTAAACGCGGGTCAGGGTACTTAAGAATAGGTAATAATGCCATTAGTGTTTAACAAATAAAAAACATAGATATTTTTATTTTACCATTTTCAATGGTGGTTGTTTTTAGCCAATGTGATAATTGTTCTCAATAGAAATGGCAAAATAAACAGATAATGCGTTGATGATGAGTTTTTTTTAAGGGTGGTTGATGTCAAGCATCGATATTGATGAAATTAAATCATGGTTGCGTTTAAGCATGGAGCCAGGTATTGGCCCTGTCACTGGTCGCGAGCTGCTTAGCAAGATCGGTTTGCCGCAATTGATCTTTGATTCTTCTTATAGCACCTTAGAGCGCTATTGCGATTCTACTATTGCTCGTCAATTAAGTGCTGCACCTAGTACCGAGATTGAGGAGCGTATTGAGCTGAGCTTGCATTGGTTGCAGAGTAATCCACTGCACGGCATCCTGACTTGGTCTGATGATAACTT
>JAAZGT010000086.1 GCA_012511095.1 Alcaligenaceae bacterium | reverse complement strand
TTCTCATCAGGAATCACTAGGCCATAATCAATGCCCATGCTACGACCAAAACCTCGACAATGGTCACAGGCCCCAATAGGCGAGTTAAAAGAGAAGATGCTGGCATGCGGTTTTTGATAAGAGATATCGCAATGAGCACAATGTAAATGCTCACTAAAAGGCCACACTAATTCCTCGTCGCCATCAGTCATAGCAAAGATCTTACAAAAGCCTTGACCATGGTTTAAAGCGTGCTCTAAAGCCTCAGCAACACGCTCAGGCTCTGCTCTAGAAACGCGGAATCTATCTTGTACGACATAGAGTTTTTGGAGAACCTCGAGTTTGGTTTTTTTGCTTTTTTTATCTTGGACTTCCCGAGTAGTTTCCTCTTTAGTGTGAATGCGTGTGTATCCCTGTTGCTCTAAAAAGGCATTAACCTCATCACTACTAAAATTAGCTGGCACTACGATGGGGAATGTCAGTATTAACCTTGGATCACCGTGTTCTTGGCTTAGAGTGGCTAATTGCTCTTGAATTGATTGAATCGTATCTCGACGCACTGGAGTGGCACATTTTCTACAAAACAAATTCGCCGAATGCGCATAGAGTAGCTTGATATGATCATTAAGCTCAGTCATCGTACCCACCGAACTGCGCGAGGTGCGCACGGGGTTTGTCTGGTCAATTGCAATGGCGGGGAGAATGCCCTCGATACGTTCAACCTGTGGCTTATCCATGCGGTCAAGAAATTGGCGCGCATAAGGTGAAAAGGTTTCAACGTATTTGCGCTGTCCCTCGGCGTACAGAGTATCAAAGGCTAGAGAGCTTTTGCCGGAGCCTGATACGCCTGTTAAAACGGTAATTTCTTCGGTGTTGATTGCCAGATCTAAGTTTTTTAGATTATTTTGCTGTGCGCCAAAAATACGAATTTGTGATGACATAAATTAATTAACTCACTGACTAAGGACCGCTAAGGTCAAGTGCTTTGATAGGTGCTTGTGGAGGCTTTATACCAGAGCGTATATGGAGGCTAGATGCTGATTTTCAAGTTATGCAAAATCTAAGCGATATTTTATTTACTACCTACAATTTTATGTATTACATGGGTTTTGACGCTGAATATGTTGTTAAAAAGAGGGTCTAATTTGGTGTGTTAATATAAGTTGTGATAAAATCATGGATTACCGTAGTTTTTTGATTTTAAAATTTTCATTATATTTATTGTTTAGAGGCAGTCATGGCAGAAATTAAACGTACGCGCCGTAACACTTTAGAGCGTCGTTGCATCAGCAAAGAGTTGAAGCGCTTATACGCGACTTCTCCTAAAGGCGTTTGGAAAATGCTCGAAAAAGTAAACCAAGCTAACAAGCTTAAGTAATACTTTTTCTTAGCTTGAGTATTCAAGCTGTCAAGGCCATCGTTAATATACATACGATGGCTTTTTTTATATCAAAAATAGTATGGTATGGATAATTTAAGATGACAAGCTTGTTAACTCAGTCAATCTGAAATGTTTGGTTAACAATAGTTCCTGTTTGCGATGTGATAAACCGCTACACTAATACAATAATTATTATTAATACGAAAAGAACTTTATAACTATGAGTCAATACGGTTTTACCGTGCTAACACCAACTTATAATCGAGCCGATACCTTGCCTCGTGTTTATGAATCATTAAAAAATCAAGATTTTGGTGATTTTGAGTGGCTGATCATCGATGATGGTTCGACCGATAATACCGCTGAGTTAGTAGCTGAGTGGGTTAAGGAGGGTGTTTTTTCGATTCGTTATGCTTGGCAGCCTAATCAGCATAAAAAAACTGCTTTCAACCATGGCGTCTCTATTGCCCAAGGCGAGTTAATCGTTGCACTTGATTCTGACGATACTTTATTACCCAACGCCTTATCGTCGATGTGGTCAACCTGGCATCGTATTCCTGCTAATCAACGTGGTGGTTTTATTGCTGTCACAGGCCTTTGTAAACGACCTGATGGCAGTATTGTGGGTGATAAGTTTTTCCGCGATGAGGTGGATATGACCGCCATTGATATGTATTTTAAACATCGTCCAAAAGGCGAAAAGTTTGGTTGTTTAAATACAGAGATTTTGCGTTGTTATCCTTTCCCCGAGGAGTATGAGGGATTCGTTCCAGAAAGTATTGTTTGGCGCAAGATCGCTCGTGCAGGCTATTTAACCCGTTTTGTAAACGATGTGTATCGAGTGTATTACGATTCAGCTGACTCATTGAGTCGTCAAGGCGCAACTAATGCAGCTCAGCACGCCATGGGTTTATTGCTTTTAGCACATGACACACTCGATAAAAGTATGGTTTGGTTTGTTTACAGGCCGACCGAGTTTGTGAAATCCGCTATACGTTATACACGCTTTCGTTTGCATCTTAAGCAACAAGGCATCACAACACCTTCAGCAGTTCGATTAAAAAATCCTGCCTCTTGGCTATTGGTGTCTTTAACTTATCCGCTTGGTCTGGGTCTTTATTTAAAAGATCGTTCTAAACTAAAAAATAGCGCCTAAGTAGACGCTATTTTAAGGTTTTAGTGGGTGCTTTCGTTATCAGTTGGGTGGAGTCGATGGTGTTCAACCCACTCCTCATCAGTCATATCGTCATCGTCCTCGTCCTCGTCATCATCCCAGTCATCGTCAAGCCACTCTTCATCAAGGTCATCAACCTCTCTAAGACTAAAGGGTACTAGCTCTTCAAGATCATCAGCGGTAGTGACTAATTCGAAGTCATCGTTAACTAAGATGAAACGCTCGGCGAATGGCCCGTCATCAGCATTAAACATAATGCTAAATAAAAGTCGGCACTCATATACTTGGGTGCCAATATCTTCGAGACCGCCAGCACTGCCGATAATATGAGAGTCTGCACCGCCTAATAATAGAAATTGACCCTCGTCTTTATCCTCGATAGCATGCGCTTCGTCGGCTTCGTCAGACTCAGCGTGCTGACCAATAAGGTCATTGCTGTCGAGTACTTGAGCAAAAATAGCAACTTCAAGACCATCTTCGGTGATGTTTTTTTCACAAAGCACACATTTGCCAGTCCAACCGCTTAGGACGTCAGCCGTTTTGCCTAAGATTTCTAGCTCTTCATCGGTAAATTCTTTTTTCATGTTCATTTCTGCTTTGTTTATTTCGGTTCAAAATAAAAACGATCAATATTAATATAAGTTATTGACTTTAAGTCTTAGTCTAAGCCATTTACTAAATAATAAGTGATTAAATGGCTGTGTTTACAACAGATTTTCTTAGTATTGATTACAATTAGCCTGTTTATTAAATCTTCATTATTATTAGTTATTTATGGGTCAATTCGTATACACAATGAATCGTGTGGGCAAGGTAGTTCCACCAAAACGTCAAATTCTTAGAGACATTTCTTTATCATTTTTCCCAGGTGCAAAAATTGGTGTACTTGGCCTTAATGGTTCAGGTAAATCGACTTTGCTACGAATCATGGCAGGCGTTGATAAGGAAATCGAGGGCGAAGCGATTCCAATGCCTGGCATTAGTATTGGTTATTTACCTCAAGAGCCTCAGCTTAACCCTGAGCATACTGTGCGTGAGTCGGTTGAAGAGGGTTTAGGCGAGGTCTTTGCTGCTAAAAAGCGCCTCGAAGAGGTTTATGCAGAATATGCTGAGCCTGACGCAGACTTTGATGCCTTAGCTGAAGAGCAAGGTAAGTTAGAAGCTATTATTGCAGCTGCTGCTACAGGTGGCAGTGATGACTTAGAGCATCAGTTAGAAATTGCTGCTGATGCCCTACGTCTACCACCTTGGGACGCCAAGGTCGAGCATTTATCGGGTGGTGAGAAGCGTCGTGTGGCGCTTTGTCGCTTATTATTATCTAAGCCGGATATGTTATTGCTCGATGAACCGACTAACCACTTAGACGCTGAGAGTGTTGAGTGGCTAGAGATTTTCTTACAGAAATTCCCTGGCACGGTTGTGGCAGTAACTCACGATCGCTACTTCTTAGATAATGCAGCCGAGTGGATTTTAGAGCTCGACAGAGGTCATGGTATTCCATGGAAAGGTAATTACACCTCGTGGTTAGAGCAAAAAGAAAACCGTTTAAAGCAAGAAGAAGCTGCTGAGAGTGCGCGTCAACGTACGATTAAGCGTGAGCTTGAGTGGGTGCGTCAAAATCCTAAAGCACGTCAGGCTAAATCGAAAGCGCGTTTAGCGCGTTTCGAAGAGCTATCTTCACATGAGTATCAACGACGCAATGAAACTCAAGAGATCTTTATCCCTGTTGCCGAGCGTTTGGGTCAAGAGGTGATTGAGTTTGTTAATGTCAATAAAGCCTTCGGTGATCGTGTCTTAATTGAAGATCTAAGCTTTAAGGTGCCAGCGGGTGCTATCGTGGGAATTATTGGTCCTAACGGTGCAGGTAAATCGACTTTATTCCGTATGATTGCAGGTCAAGAACAACCTGATAGTGGTGAGGTCAAGATTGGTCAGACCGTACAATTAGCTTATGTAGATCAATCGCGCGAGAGCCTAGATGATGATAAAACTGTATTTGAGGTCATCGCCGATGGTCAAGACATCCTAACAGTTGGTCGTTTCGAAATGCCTTCTCGTGCTTATTTGGGCCGTTTTAACTTCAAAGGTTCAGACCAAAGCAAAATCACCGGCGAGTTATCTGGCGGTGAGCGTGGTCGTCTGCACTTAGCTAAAACGCTAATTAGCGGTGGTAACGTCTTATTATTAGACGAACCATCTAACGACTTAGACGTTGAGACGCTACGTGCTCTTGAAGATGCCCTATTGGAGTTTGCTGGTACGGTAATGGTAATTAGCCATGATCGCTGGTTCTTAGACCGTATTGCGACACATATTTTGGCTTTTGAAGGTGATTCACAAGTGCATTTCTTCGAAGGTAATTACCAAGAATACGAAGAGGATAAAAGACGTCGCTTGGGTGATGAGGCCGCTCAGCCAAAACGTATTCGCTATAAGTCTTTAAAATAAGGTGCGTCATGACAAAGCGTAGCTGAAGCGCGGCGCGATATTTGAGCGACCATAAGCGCGATATTTGAATTAAAACTTATTTTCCTCTGTTGTAACATAATTACGCCCTCTGCAAAGGGCGTTTTTTTATTTTAACAATGGAGAAAACTAATGAACATTAGAAATCGTAGATTATCGCAATCCAGCCCAACTTTGTCTTTAGTATTAAATAAATATTTAGACGAAGTTTCTATTGGAAAAAAAATCTTTTATTCAAGAAAGATCAATTATTAAAATTTGGCTTAATTTACCGATAGCTCATCGTCCTATTGCTTCTATAAAACAATCAGATCTTATACGAATTCGTGATGACTGGTCCCGCAGTTTGAAGCCCGCAACAATTGTCCGCCGATTTGCTTTACTTTCGCATTTATATACAACAGCTTTAAAGGACTGGAGATGGCATTACCTATCTGATAATCCTGTCCAAAAAATTAGAAAACCAAGTGTTAATAACGGCAGGAATAGACGGATATTAACTGACATTTATATACAAGGCACAGGACAACTTGAAGCACCAAAGTCTGAGTTAACAGAAAGGTGAGAAGAATTGAAAACAGTGAATTGAAGGCAGGAGTAGGCATTAGCTTCCTGACTGAACTCACCAAAATAAATGG